>QIDY01000242.1 GCA_003228495.1 Nitrospirota bacterium | reverse complement strand
GGCCCAAACTTCTGACACCATTGCCGAATGGTCTCATAGGTCACAGAGATGCCACGTTTGGCCAGTAATTCTTCGACCTCACGGAAGCTGAGACAGAACCGATGGTAGAGCCACACGGCGTGACTGATAATTTCAGAAGGAAAGTGATGGCGTTGGTAGCTGAGCCTTTGAGCGTTCATGCTGCCCAGTCTGCCAAACCCGAGTTAAATTGACAATACCAACGCGAAACGCATCCCGTTAAGAGGAAGACTGGAGTTTGGACCACCAACGACGAAATGTTCTGACAAACCACGGTTGACTGGAATCCTGAAGAACGGATTTGCTGGAGGATTGGAGTGATGATGAATGAAAAAGATTGCTGCCGCTGGCCACAAAACTTGGATCCGTGAAGTGGGCAAGATCATAATACCGCTTAGCCTCATCCTGCCTGCCCAGAGTTACCAAGACTTGACCCATAGCATGGTATATGGGAGCTGATTCTTGAAACTGATTGGGGGAATCGCCAAGCGCAACATGAAAAGCCTCAATGGCGTCTGAAGGTCGCCCTAGTTCTAGATAACACTGTCCGACTTGAAACCACCCCATCCGATGGTAAGCCGGATGTGTTGCAACATTCTTTAAACTTCGAATAGCTTCCAGGTACCATCCCTGTTCCTTCAAAGTCATAGCTTCCTCCCAACGGCTAGGAGCAACCGGCATGGGACTGACAGACTCGTTGCCGGAATTTGTCGGGTTAGGTTGGGAAATTTCTTTTTCAGATCTCACCGGCTCCGGATCCGCTTTATGTTCGGGAAACAAAGCCGGCTCATCAACATGAGTAAGTGGAAGGAGACCACTCTGCAATCGATCTTTTGCCGCATCTCCGACCAACCGCTCTGAAATAGCCCTGCTTTGCTCGGAGAACCCATACAGCAAACTAGTTTCACACAGTTGATTAATCAGGCGAGGGTTCCCGCTTGTATAACGATAGATCAGGTCACAGGCCGCATCTGTAAATAAAGATACTCGCCCACCAACCGCTTGTACACGATGGAGAATATAGGCCTTGGTATCTTCCTGATTAAAGGGTTCCAGGGAAAAATCCGTCCCAATCCGTTGAACAAACGCGCGCAATTGAGGATTGTGTAGTCGTTCCCGCAATTGTGTATGACCGGCAAGCAGTATTTGGAAGACCGCCCCCTGACGATCATTCAAGTTAAACAGCAAGCGAAGTTCCTCCAGCTTTTCGCCCTCGAGGTTTTGAGCCTCGTCCACCACCAATAACAGACCATACTGTTCTTGAACCTTGGCATTGAAAAAGTCGGAAAAAACCTGAAAAAGATCTGCGGGAAGAAGACTGTTCGCTTGGAGGCCAAAGGCCTTCAAGACCCAGGGCAACAGACTGTTCCCCTTATCTTGAGTATAGGTTAACCTTCCGACAATCACGGCTTGATCGATTGTCGATAGGATTTTTTGAAGGAGTGTGGTTTTGCCCGTTCCCGGATCCCCGGTCAAAAGGATCATCCCATTGTTATTGAGGACGCCAAACTCCAAAAGGCTCAACGCCAATTGGTACCGTCGATTCAAATACAAAAAGCGATGGTCAGGAAAAAGAGAAAACGGTTTTTCCCGCAACCCATAAAACGTTTCGTACATGCAACTCCATCTAAGGTACAGGTACAGGAAGTTGGGATTAGAATGAATGGTCTCTTCTCATGAATAAAGAGGACATTCATACCTTAGCAGTTTTTTGAAAGACATCATGTAGTAGCGTGAGATTGAAGGGCCTTCCGAAAACTACTTGGCTTTATTGAGCACCGTTCCTAGGAAAGGAACGTCGCCATTGAAGAGGGAAAAAGATTGGCGGACCTCATTCTCCGTGGTCCGCCCTGCCTCAACAACAAGCAACACCGCATCCAACATCGGAGCGACAGCAAGAACATCGGCCCTATTCAGCAGCGGGGGAAGATCGACAAGCACAATTCGTGAGGAATACCGATATTTCATTTCCTCGATCAAGGCCTTCATTTTTGGAAGGGTCAACGCCTCCACGGAATGCTGAAGAGGCCCACCACCCGGTAACACCACCAATCGGTCAATTTGCGGATGAACAAGCAGGTCAGGAAACGGAACCTGATCCAAAAGAAAATCGGCGAGTCCTCTATTTTCAATACCAAACAGTCGATGAACCTCTGGGGTTTGCAAGTTGGCATCGACCAGAAGGGCGGTGTGATTCGGATCCATGGCAATACTAATCGCAAGATTGGCTGCCACGAGTGTTTTGCCTTCCGCCTTCCCCGGACTCGTCACCCCAATAACATTCCAGCCATGCTCCTGCAAGCGTGGCAGAATTTGTGCGCGCAAAATTTTATAGGCCTCAAGAAAGGGTCCACCCTGAGTGGTTGTCACTATCCGGTGCGCCCTCATGGCGGGCAGAGAAGGGGCCACTGTCCTGGTCTGAGTATAGTCCAAGGAGCCAGGGATAGAGGAAGGCCTCGGTCCCACCAGGGAATCCCGCCGGTTTTCCTTTCCTTGAGACTGCTTATGCAGCTGAAGAGCGTGTTGAAGACGTTCCATGATAATTTCCGCCAGCGAATACCGTTATTCTAATCGTATTTTCCTAAGGGCCACAAACCATAACACATCCAGCGGCATCAAAAAGAGATGCACAACACCCAAGCCAGCGACCGTCAGGACCATCGCACCCACCCCAAGCACCTTTGTACGCTTGCTCCTCGCCAATTCCTCCTCTGCCGTATCAAGGTAGGGAATCACGCTCAGGGGGGCCATTTTGGTAACGACTCGCAACTGTTCCGCCGAATGGATCGACCCATCCAATGCCTCCGCCAACGCCCCACTCCCAATCCCACCCGCCACAGCTAACACCAGCCCCAGAAACAGAATAGCCATCCTGTTAGGTCGGACCGGGCTTTCAGGAAGCGTCGGGGGATCGACTAAAGAAAACCGTTCCCCTTTACGTTCCAATTCCAACCCTTCGGCCACCTGGGCTTCTAAGAGACGAGAACGATATTCTTGAAATTTTTGAGCGGTGTTGTCCCGATCACGAATGAGGGTCTGATAGGCGGGCTCAAGTTCTGGAGTCCGTTCGACCCGTGTGGAATACTCACGGGCTTGCTGTTCCAATTTGATCTTGCTCTTCGTTAAATGTTCTAGGGTTGTTTTCGCGGAAGCCAGTTGTGTTCGAAGACTCACATAGGCAGGATCATCCCACATTTCTTCCGCCGGCCTGGATGCAACGGACTTGGTGTCGGTCATTTCCTTGGTCAACAATTCTATGGTCGCCCGACTTCTGATGACATCCGGATGATCTTCACCATACCGCTCAAGGAGACTGGCAAGTTGCAACTGTTCTTCTCTGAGATTTCTGGAAAGCTCATCCAATTCGATGGGGGAAGCGCCTTGCTGCTCTAGCCCCTCAATTTCGCGTTGAATTTTTATAATGTCAGGATGCTCAGGCGACAGATAGGAAGCCATACTCGCGTATTCCCGGCGTAGAGCCTGCAGCTGTTTGCCAAGACTCAAAATCCCTAATCCCTCTGCCACGGAGTTTTCATACCTGGCAATTTCCCCCTCCAAATAAATAATTCGTTCTGCTTGAACTTGCGCTTGTTGATTTTTATTGACAATTTCTCGTTCAACCTGACTTAACAGTTGCATATTCATTTGAAACAACTCGGGCAAGGCCCCGTGAGCCTGCTTCTTAAAGGTAGCAATTTTTTGTTCTGATTGACTCAGGGAGGCAGAAAGTTTTTCAGATTCCTGTTTCAAAAAGGCAGTCGTTTCCTGCACTTGTTGTTCTCGATTTTTAAGATTCTCACTCAGAAACAACGTGGTCAATTCGTTGGCAATCGTTTGAGTGATCGCCGGCGTAGATCCTTCATACGCAAGGGTAAAGGCAATCGTGGCCTGTGTGGGTCGTCCAGTCCGTTTATCGACAACCTCGGCGCTCAGTATCTCAATAGCAATAGCGTCGATGAAACGTTCAAGAGCCGCTGCCGACGTTTCTCGGACACGTAAATCTTTGTATAAATCGAATTCCTCAATAATGGGCAACAAACGGGAACGGGTCATCACCTGCGCCTTAATACGTTCAATCTGTTGATCCGCATAATTGGTAATCGTGGAACGAATCAAATCCGAGGGAATCTCTTGTTCAATAATCAGAATCATGGCCGTAGACCGGTAGGTCGGTGGCCAGAAAATCGCGATCAACAACGCGGAGAACAAAAGAACCCCCCCAACGGTCCCCATCAACAGCCAGCGACGGCGGGCAACAGCCCAATACTGATCCAAGGATTGCGGAGCGTCAGCCATCAAATCGTCACCTTAGGGAGAAACAGACCATTTCGGCCACGTATAGGTCAGCGCCATATTTACGGTATTCGAATCTGCGGTCCCCTGGGAAGACCTCTTTCTATTGAGTCGGGCATAGCCATAGGAAAGATCCCATGACCAATATTCCGTCACCCGCCAGGAAACGGCCGGGCCGACTCGAAAATATCGGGAATTATTTACCCCACGGACATCAGAAGAAGACCCGACCGTATCATTATTGGTAAAGGTCCCCCGAAGGGAAACGTTCAAGGCATGAGTGAGTTGATGATTCACAACAAGGTCTACGCGATCGGTGACAAATAAGACACCGATGCCCGAAGGATTCAGGGTGCGGCTATATCCAACCGTGAGGTGAGAACGTTCCCACTCTTTATCCAGGGATACATTAGCCAACCAAGTCGGATCGGTGTCTTTTTGCCTTTGCCCATTTTGATCGAGGGTAGTCCTAACATACCGCAATCCGCCGGAGCCTGAAATTGAAAACGTTTCGAACACCCGTTGAGAAAATCCGAGCTCAAGCCCTGGACCTTGCGCGCGAAACCCTTGCGAAGACACATAATAGTTGGCATATGACACGGTCCCATGAACACGGAGTTTTTCCCACTGATAGTCTGCCCCTACTGTTCCGGCATGTACATTGTAGTCTCTTAAACGGGAACCACGGTTCTGGTCATAATTTACATCGGTATACTGATAGCTACTCTGTACCGCCATTCGCTCCGTGATCGATCGATCCCAACTTCCTCGAACATTTCCAAAGTTACGCGGGATGAAACGCGTCGCCACACCGGTTTCCTCCAATTCGCTGAGGAACGCATTATCGCGGTTAACGGTCACATCAAGACCCAGGCGATCCACTTCGGTGTTGTATGACCCGGACAACGGGAAAAAATAATTGTTGAATGTATCCTTAATAGGATCTTGACTATGATAGCGAACATACTCGAATTTTGGACTGGCTTTGAGGGTAAAGATCTCCGTAGCATAACTCATCCCGACACTAGGACTGATCCTCATGGCCCACGTAGAATGATGCGGACGATCGGTTAATGTCAGATTGTCATAAAATTGCCCTTCGCTTCGAAACGTCGGTTCAACGGACCATTGCGCCGCAAAGACAATGGAAGCGTTGCTCAAGATACCCGCCCAAACACAAACCACCAACACCAATCGAAGATAGAAAGACCTGAACATCAAAAAGCACTTTGTATACCACGCGTGGAAACGTGTCCTCATACCTCAGTCAGAAACCGAGTGTGGAAACAATTCGTCCGACGAATGTTCCCCCTTCTTTCAGGTTCAGTTCCAACATTCATTATCTCGCATCCCTCCCCAGCGCCGTCATTCTCGACATTTTTCATCGAGAATCCATCTTGCTCGGCCTTTTTTAGGATGGATCCCCGCCGACTCCTTGCGGGGATGACAGGGAAAGAACCATCATGCCCACTATTGTCTCACGGGTGAACATCAGCCTCCTAGGGCACCATCACCACATCACCCCGTTGCAACACAAT
>QIDY01000007.1 GCA_003228495.1 Nitrospirota bacterium | reverse complement strand
AACCGACCATGCCGCCTGGATGCATTTAGGGATCTATATCTTTCACAAGACTGCCTTACAACAATTTAGTGACCTCCCCACCGGGGTTCTTGAAGAAGCCGAAAAGTTAGAGCAACTGCGAGCCTTAGAACATGGTATGCCGATTATGGTTTGGGAAACGACTCATAAGTCCCTTCGCATCGATACGCCAGAAGATCTGGCTGTGGCCGAATCCTTTCTGTGTGCTGAAAAGGGGTTCATGTATGATAAAGAGGCTTGAAAATAGGTAGAAAAATATGGTGGAGTCGTGAGGTAGTGGAGATCATCTTTAAACCCCTATCATCCATTGTCTGAACTATGAGCAAATTTATTTTTATTACAGGTGGAGTCGTGTCATCTCTGGGAAAGGGCCTGTCATCCGCGGCCATCGGGCACTTACTGGAAAGCCGAGGGATGACCATCACATTCTTAAAGCTGGATCCGTATATCAACGTGGATCCCGGCACCATGAATCCCTATCAACACGGGGAAGTCTATGTGACTGATGATGGGGCTGAAACAGACTTGGATCTTGGACATTACGAACGGTTTACGACGGTTCAATTGAGCCGCGAAAATAATTGTACGACGGGGCGGATTTATGAGTCTGTGATTCAAAAAGAACGAAAAGGGGAATATCTTGGAGCGACAGTGCAAGTGGTTCCACATATTACCGATGCCATCAAACAGGCGATTATGAATGTCGCTCATGATGTCGATGTGGTGATCGTTGAAATCGGTGGAACGGTAGGGGATATTGAAAGCCTCCCATTTTTAGAGGCCATTCGCCAAATGCCCTATGATATCGGTCGCGAAAATGTGTTGTATATTCACCTGACTTTAGTGCTCTATATCAGTACGGCAGGGGAACTCAAAACCAAGCCAACGCAGCATTCGGTGAATAAATTACGAGAAATCGGGATACAGCCACATATTTTGTTGTGTCGGACTGACCGGTATCTCCCTCCAGGCGTCAAAGATAAAATCGCCATGTTTTGCAACGTGGAAAAAGACTCCGTCATTACCGCCAAGGACGTGGAGTCAATTTACGAGGTTCCCGTTGTGTTACGAAAAGAAGGGTTGGATGAGCTCATTGTTCGCTTGCTCAAGCTCGAAACCGGACCGCCCAATCTACGTGAATGGGATAAGTTAGTTCAAAAGATCAAACGGCCTCGGCATGAAGTGACCATCGCGCTTGTGGGGAAATATGTCGAATCTCGTGAATCCTACAAAAGTTTATCGGAAGCTTTGGTTCATGGCGGTTTGCGGGACGAGACGAATGTAAAGATTCAGTGGGTAGAGTCTGGTGAAATTGAAAGAAATGGCCCGGAACGTCTCTTGGCCGATGTCGATGGCGTCCTCATTCCTGGAGGGTTTGGTCTTCGTGGAATTGAAGGAAAAGTTGAAGCGATCCGTTATGTGCGAGAGAAAAAGCTTCCATTTTTTGGCATTTGCCTTGGAATGCAATGTGCGGTGATTGAAATTGCACGCCACCTTGCCGGATTAGACGCAGCCAATAGTTCAGAATTTAATGCTGACACCCCTCACGCTGTTATCGATTTGCTGCCAGAGCAACGATCAATTCTGGACAAAGGCGGGACTATGAGACTAGGTGCCTTCCCCTGCACATTGGTTCCTGAGACCTTGGCTTCTAAGGCTTATGAACAATCGGACATCCACGAACGGCATCGGCATCGATATGAATTTAATAATGATTACCGAGACGCGTTAACCTCAAAAGGGTTAATCATTAGCGGGATGTCTCCGGATGGGAACCTTGTGGAAATAATTGAATTGCAAGGGCATCCCTGGTTTGTCGGTACACAGTTTCATCCAGAATTCCACTCACGGCTCTGCTCTCCGCATCCATTATTTACAGCCTTCATTGGGGCTGCACTTCAACGAAAATTCGGGACGTAACGCCGGATTGCCCATGACTCCTCCAACTGAAGTCCATATTGGCTCCATCCCAGTGGGTGGGGATGCTCCGCATGTGTTGATTGCAGGTCCCTGTGTGATTGAAAGCGAAGCCATTGTCCTGGAAACCGCAACAGCCATCGCTAAAATTGCGCAAGATTTACATATTCCTTACATTTTCAAGGCGTCGTACGATAAAGCCAACCGGACCTCGATCTCCTCATTTCGAGGGTTGGGGCTCTCCACTGGATTGACGATCCTCAAAAAAGTCAAAAAGGAAGTGGGTGTTCCAATTCTTACGGATATTCACGAAGTGCAGGATGTGCCGCAAGTTGCAGAAGTCGTGGATATCTTGCAGATCCCGGCCTTTCTCTGTCGGCAAACAGACTTGCTGTGCGCGGCGGCCAAATCCGGGCGCGTGGTCAATGTGAAAAAAGGGCAATTTTTATCGCCATGGGACATGAGTAATGTGGTGAAAAAACTGGAAGAATCCGGAACCACGAATATTTGCTTAACCGAGCGAGGCTCAAGCTTTGGGTATCAGAATCTGGTCGTGGATATGCGTTCGTTGCCTGTCATGCGCGCGCTGGGCTATCCCGTGATTTTTGATGCCACGCATAGTGTGCAATTGCCCGGCGGGGGAGGAACCTGCTCATCCGGCCAAAAGGAATTTGTGGCGCCCTTAGCCAGGGCCGCGGCAGCGGTTGGGTGTGATGGGTTTTTTATGGAAGTTCATCCTCATCCCGAGAAGGCCTTATCTGATGGTCCCAATATGGTACGCTTAGAAGATTTACGTGGGCTGCTTGTTCAACTCCAAGGGATTTGGAAATTTTCAGGTAAGGGAAGCTTTCCTCAATTAACTTAAAGACATACTTTAATAACCATTATGAATACATCAGAAACTCTAAGGCCTAAAGCCTCAAGCGCCAACTTACGAGGAGGAGAAACAAGCCTGAATCTTCCCAACTCGATTACGGTCCTGCGAATTTTATTAATCCCGGTTTTTGTCTGGCTGTATTTAGACCATACACCAGAAGGTGCTCTCTGGGCTGGACTCGTCTTTGCCACTGCAGCGTTTACCGATTTTCTGGATGGCTATTTAGCACGTCGGAGTGGACAAATCACCAACCTTGGAAAGTTGCTTGATCCAGTTGCAGACAAACTGCTTGTCGCCTCCGGACTCATTCTTCTCGTGCAAACTCAACAAGTTGCGGTGTGGCTTGCTATTGTTATGATTGCTCGGGAACTGATTGTCACTGGAGCAAGAGCTGTAGCGGCCAATGAAGGGTTCATTGTGCCTGCTGATTCAATCGGGAAATTTAAAGTTGTTGGTCAAATTGGTGGTATTCTATGCCTGATCTTTCAAGGTGTGTGGCTTGAAGCACAAACGCTCCTTTCTTCCATTGGTATCATTCTCCTTTATATGGCTTTAGTTCTGTCGCTTGTCTCGGGCTGGCGCTATCTCACCCTTATCTTTAAAAAAATAAGTCCCCAATACTGGTAGCCCATTCATTTATCAGCGAAAAGCCATGGAATGGTATGCTTTAGCAACTGTTGGCGTCTATATATTGGGATCGATTCCGTTTGGGTTGCTAGTGGCAAAAGCATTTGGAGAGAAAGATCCCCGCACATTCGGGAGTAAGAATATCGGTTTTACGAATGTATTGCGGGTCTGCGGGAAAAAGGCGGGTATCTTGACGCTACTAGGAGATATTGGAAAAGGCGTGGTCGCAACCGGCCTTGCCCAGGGCTTGGGGGTTCCCAGGCAGTGGGTTATTTTTTTAGGACTTTCCGTTATTCTGGGACATGTCTTTTCAGTTTTTCTCTCATTTAAGGGTGGAAAGGGAGTTGCGACTGCCTTAGGATCAGTCTTAGGAATGGAGCCTTTGGTTGGTTTATTCCTTGTCGGAATTTGGATTGGGGCTGTAATAATTTTTAAATATTCTTCAGGTGGAGCGCTGGCGGCGTTTATAGGGTTCCCATTTCTTGCTTATTTTTTTTATGGGGAAATGGCCTTTACTCTCTTTTCATTGTGCGTGCTTGGGTTGATTGTATACAGTCATCAAGAGAACATTATTCGGTTGGTAAAAGGGACCGAGCCAAAAATGAGCCTTTTTTCTAATTGACATAATATTTATTATGCGACATTAAAAATATTAAAGAATAACATGAGAAATTTTGTAAAAATAGCCATATTTTCAATTATTTATATATTTTCAACGATCAACCTCTCTTTGGCTGATACTTCATCAGACCGAGAACTTCGTGGCCTTAGAGCTCTGGAAGATATCCAATTCACCATTACCAGCTTGGCTGAACGTGTAACCCCAACAGTCGTGAATATCACCCCTATTCGTGAAATCGATTCGTCAGAAGGGTTTAAACGACGAGGCTCATATGCACAAGGAAGTGGCTCAGGGGTCATTATTCGAGAAGATGGCATTATTGTGACCAATAATCATGTAGTGGGTGAAGATACAAGAGAGGCCGATGTTCGATTATCGGATAAAACCCGGTTCATTGCTCGAGTCATTGGTCGAGATAAAGAAACCGACATTGCCGTGCTCAAAATCGACACAGATCGAACCTTCCCCGTTGCTCAGTTTGGAGATTCAACTATTTTAAAAGTAGGTCAGTGGGTGTTGGCTGTTGGCAATCCAATGGGTTTAGATCGAACGGTGACCTTGGGAGTTATCAGCGGTATTGGACGTGAACGGTTAAATTTATCGAAATACGAAAACTTCATCCAAACTGATGCCGCCATTAACCCTGGAAACTCCGGGGGGCCGTTGTTTAATCTTCGAGGCGAAGTCATTGGCATCAACACGGCCATTATTCATATGGCCCAAGGAATAGGATTTTCCATTCCGGCCGATATGGTTTCCAGGGTTGTGGAGCAACTGGTCACACAGGGCCGAGTTGTCCGAGGCTGGTTAGGCGTGGGCATTCAATCCTTAACCAAAGAGCTGGCCAAACAATTTGGGATCAAAGAAGGGCAAGGCGTCCTGATCAATGAAGTCTATGAAGACGATCCGGCTTATGCGGCCGGAATTAAGCCCGGCGATATTATCCTCATGGTGGATGATCAGCCCGTTGATTCACCAAATCAACTTTCTCGCTTAGTTGCACGTGTGGGGCCTGGCCAGGAGGCTAACATCCGCTTGCTCCGAGACGGCAAAGAAATGATTTACCATGTCCCGATGGCTGAACGGCCTGAGAAAACGACCCTGGCTTCACTCCCCTTGCAAAAAACCGAGGTCAAATTAGGCCTGGATGTGCAAGCTCTTACTGCCGCACTTGCCGAAGAATTTGAACTCAAAGAAACAGTTGGTGTATTAGTCTCAAAGGTTAAGCGAGGCGGCCTCGCCCATTCAGAAGGGATTCAAGAGGGCGATTTCATCACCGAAGTCAATCGCCAACCCATCCGAAGCGTGGCACAATTCTCAGAAACGCTGGAGAAAGTTAAACCCGGCCAAACCGTTTTACTCCGGATTATTCGCAAAGCCCGCGCCTTCTTTATCGTTCTCAAGACCCAGAAGTAAAACCTCACTTCTTCCTTATCTTGCCGTCATACCCGCAGTCCTCGTTCCCGTCATCCCTGCGTGTTGGTGGCAGGGATCCATCTGAGCATTTCAATCTCCCCTAGCTTCATGCTTCCAGTAGAGCGCGGTCATTGTTCTCAAAACTCAACAGAAAGCTCAGGTTTCATAGCAATCCCAATTGCACTTTGAGAATATGGTTGATGTCCAGTATTGTTTCGTGAGGAAGCATGTCAATTTTTTCTAACAGCCGTTCTTTCGACACCGTCATGATTTGATCAGCCATCGCTTTGGAGCGCTGCTTCTGCACGGTAATATAGGCTTCACAGGGATAAAGCCTGCCGGTTTTACTGGTGGTGGGAATAACCTGGACCCGGTTCATATGCG
>QIDY01000378.1 GCA_003228495.1 Nitrospirota bacterium | reverse complement strand
ATTGATTTTAGAGAAATTCAAAATTCGAAAATCGGGTGTTTTGGCTATTATTCAACAGGCTCATACCCTATAACATGGGAGAGCAATGAATTTTCGTTTTGGGTTCTTACTCTTTCTAGTGCTTGTCGGGTTGCCGACTCTTGTCGAGGCCAGGGTCCAGGGTAAGGCTGTTCCCTATACCATTGGGCAAAGCTCTTATGAGGGATTTCTGGCTTGGGATGATTCTCTCGAGGGTAAGAGGCCAGGGATTCTGGTGGTCCATGAATGGTGGGGGCTGAATACCTATGCCCGATCCCGTGCTGAGCAATTAGCCGCCTTGGGATATGTGGCTTTGGCGGTAGATATGTACGGGAAAGGAAAGGTGACCACCCATCCTGAAAAAGCCAGTGAATGGGCAAAATTGACCACAAGCAATGTGGATGAATGGCTAGGGAGAGCACAGGAAGGCTTGAAGCTTCTCCGGGAAGATCCCAAAGTCGATCCCAGTCGCTTAGCGGCCATTGGCTATTGTTTTGGCGGGGCGACAGTGATGCAATTAGTCTATGGAGGTGCCCCCTTGAAAGGGGTAGTCAGTTTCCATGGATCGTTGCCTCTTCCTCAAAGCTCTCAATCTATCCATAATTCAGCCAAAGTCCTCATTGCTCATGGTGATGCCGACCCGTTTCTCACATCAGATCACATTGAACAATTTAAAACTGCCCTCGATACCGTTGGGATTGATTGGCAGATGGTTTTGTATAGCGGAGCCCAACATAGTTTTACCAATCCATCGGCTGACCAATATGGGTTGAAAGGTGCGAAGTATCACCAACAAGCCGATCAACGATCTTGGAATCACATGAAACAATTCTTTAAAGAATTGTTTGAATAACATTTCATGAATATCTCTTTCAGTGAAGAGATTTGGGGTGAAGAGACAATGTTTAGGTATCTCATCACGAGTATTGGTAATCGGAGAACCGTCGGGTGAATAGGATATGGCCTTGAAATCTATTTTGGGAATTTCGGCGTTTTATCATGATAGTGCAGCCTGTCTCGTGCAGGATGGGCAGATTGTGGCCGCCGCTCAGGAGGAGCGGTTTACTCGGAAGAAACATGATGCAGGGTTTCCTTCTCACGCTGTCGAATTTTGTTTGCAGCAAGGGGGGTTGAAAATAGATGAGATAGATTATCTCGTGTTTTATGATAAACCCTTAATCAAATTTGAACGTTTGCTGGAAACCTACTTGTCCTATGCACCGCAAGGGCTAAAATCTTTTCTGACGGCCATTCCGGTTTGGATCAAAGAAAAGTTGTTCTTTCGAAACCTCTTGGAAAAATCTTTTCGACAGGTGGGAGACCTAGGGAAAAATGATCCCCTCCCGCCCCTGCTGTTTGGTGAGCACCATGAGTCTCACGCGGCCGCGGCTTTTTTCCCTTCACCGTTTAATGAAGCCGTCGTGCTCTGTATGGATGGGGTGGGAGAATGGGCCACCACTTCTGCCTGGGTAGGACGAGACAACAGACTCACGCCCTTGTGGGAGATCCCGTTTCCGCATTCCATGGGGCTCCTCTATTCTGCGTTCACGTACTATACCGGGTTTAAGGTAAATTCTGGTGAATATAAAGTCATGGGATTGGCCCCTTATGGGGAACCGAAATATGTCAACACCATTTTAGATAACTTGGTTGACGTGAAGGCAGATGGGACCTTCCGGCTCAATATGGACTATTTCGATTACTGTACGGGTTTACGGATGACCAACAAAAAGTTCGATGCCCTATTTGGTGGCCCACCTCGTGAATCGGAAGGCACTCTCACTCAACGAGAAATGGATCTCGCAAGATCGGTCCAAGAGGTGACGGAAATAGTCATGCTTCGGTTAGCGAACAGTCTTCACAAGGAAACGGGTATCCACAATTTATGTTTATCTGGTGGGGTTGCCCTGAACTGTGTGGGCAACGGCCGGGTCTTGCGAGAAGGCCCGTTTCAGAAATTATGGATACAGCCTGCTGCCGGCGATGCCGGCAGCGCGCTCGGAGCGGCCTTGAATGTCCATTATCACTATCTTGACCAGCCTCGACACTGTGAAGCCTCGGAAGATGCCATGCGTGGCAGTTATCTGGGACCTTCTTTTACGAATGAAGAGATTGAAGACGTGTTACAGAAGCTGGAGGCCACCTATGAACGCCTTGACGATCCGATGGTCTGTGACCGCGTGGCGGCATACTTGTCGGAGGAAAAAGTCATTGGCTGGTTTCAGGGCCGGATGGAGTTTGGTCCACGGGCATTGGGCGGACGGAGTATCTTAGGAGATCCACGTAGCGAGAAGATGCAATCGGTCATGAATTTAAAAATAAAATATCGAGAATCCTTTCGGCCATTTGCCCCCTCGGTGCTGCGGGAATGTGTCTCGGACTATTTTGAAATGGACACAGACAGTCCCTATATGCTCCTAGTTGCTCCGGTTGTTGACCATCGGAGAGTCGCACTCCAGGCTGATCAACAGAAGCTGTGGGGGATCGAACTCCTGAACGTGCCCAAGTCGGATATTCCTGCTGTGACTCACGTGGATTATTCCGCACGTGTGCAAACCGTAACTGCCTCCACCAATCCTCAGTATTATCAATTGTTACGGGCCTTTCAGGCAAAAACCGGCTGTGGGGTGTTGATCAATACCTCCTTTAATGTTCGTGGCGAACCCATTGTGTGCACTCCGGAAGATGCCTATCGCTGTTTCATGCGCACAGAAATGGATGTGCTGGTCTTAGAAAATTGTGTCTTACTCAAGGAACACCAGAAACCGGTAGACAAAGATACGAGTTGGATGAAGGAATTTGAATTAGATTAACCGCGGATCAAACAACCATGAATTCACAGGCCTCACAGACCGAAACTTCCCTAAAGCAACTCCGGCAATTTGGCTGGCTGATGGGTGGCGTATTTGGCATAATCACCTTTTGGCCCTTGGTATTTCGTGGTGAAGGAATACGGATATGGGCGTTCATCATCGCTGGCGCATTTGGCTTGTTGGGCACGGTATTCCCCAATGGCTTGAAGCCGGTCTATCGGGCCTGGATGATTTTCGGAGAAAAAATTGGGTGGTTGAATTCACGTATTCTTTTAGGGCTGTTGTTTTATGGCATGCTGACGCCAATATCTCTAGTCATGATGCTGTTGGGCAAACGCCCACTTCAGTTACAATTTGATCCCAAGGCAGAAACCTATCGGGTGCCCAAGGAAGCCCGTGCGCCTGATCATGTCTTAAAACCTTTTTGAGGGAGGATAGATACGTGACCAGTTTTTTAGGAGAACTGTGGGAGTTTATGCGAGAACGGAAAAAGTTCTGGCTCGCACCTATCATCATTATGCTCTTACTCCTAGGTGGCCTTATTATTTTGAGTGAAGGCTCCGCTGTTGCCCCCTTCATCTACACATTATTTTAACCTAGAAACCACAGTTGGATCACGAAAGTCTGCATAAGCTCTTCACGCACCTAGGAAATTCAAAAATCTCTCATCACCCAAAAGGTGACCACGAGTTTTGTGAATTCCCTATGCACGTAAATATCTTATACAGCTTTTTCGCGCTCAACGGCTGTTTCTAGGTTTAAAGGTTAAGGTTGCGTCAGGGTTTTCATGGCTCAGGGGAGAAATGAATTGACCCTCAAGTTGTTGATCGCCCAATTGGATTGATTTTAGTTGTATGACCGTGTCCGGTATCTCACAGGAGAAAATGAATGTCGAATTATCGACCTGGTACGGAGCCAGGCTAAATTCACGCTCCTGGACACTGCAAATCCGGTCTCCCGCCCATTGCGCAAAAAATCTTCTTTGCTGCACGCCAGCCTATGGAATCCGGACGCCAAGCGCTGCAGGAGGTGAAGGTCTCCTGTCTTGAACAGTCCGCCACAAAACCCCGAGATGCTTTTTTGAATTAGGCCTTGATCAAACAACAGGGGAAACCGTGTTTGAGTCTGGGTCCGGCGGCGCGAATGTTGAGAGAAACTGTTCCAGGTAATACAGGTATGGAAGTGGAAATTTGGCAATTGGATCGAACCTTGTATACTACAACAGAACAACAGGCATGGGATGCCCGACGCTTTTGAGAATCCATCCAGCCAAACATGCCCGGTAAACCCCAAAAAATGAAGACCAAAAAAGTTGCCTTACCGGAGCTGTATCTGCATTAAGTCAAAGAAACATTTGTAAACGAGGGTATCAATGACAACCATGGTTGAAATTTACAACTGGCGCAAAACATTTGGCTCAATGGTCTCGGAGAGAATATGACGGATGCGACTCTTTCCTCCCAGCGGCTGCGCAGGTTGTTGGAGAAGTTCAAGGAACAACACGGGAAGGAATATCAGCTAAGTGCTTTGGGCTATTTTGGGTCATATGCCCATAACACAGCAACCTCGAAAAGCGATGTTGATATCGTATTCGATACTGATGCCCCAAATTTGTTCATGACCGCTATGCTGAAACAAGACTTGGAGGAATCACTGGGATGTCCGGTAGATGTGTTGCAACTGCGTGGCCTGACGAACTTACGGCTGAAGGCGCGCATCGAGAGGGAGGCGGTCTATGTATGACCCCGAGTTGCTTGTGGAAAAGCTGCAAACTCTCCTTGAAGCCTTAGAGCGGATACCCCGACGGTTTGCGGATATTGCTAGTCCTGGGGATTTTACCTCCAGCGATAGAGGTATAGATCGCATGGATGCAATTTGTATGATTCTGATTGCGGCAGGAGAAGAGATTAAAAACATTGATCAAAAAACCGAGGGCAAATTGCTGAGCCGGTATCCTGACATCAAGTGGCGGGGTGTCATGGGGGTGCGGGATGTGTTGGCCCACGGGTATTTCCAGGTAAATGCGGATCAATTGTTTAATATTTGCCAAAACGATATTCCCACATTGATCGGAGCTATCAAAAGTATGATTAAGGAAGTCCCACGTGACTCCACATAAAGATTTTCCTGAATCGCCTTATGACATTTTTTGACCTCGGTGTTCTAGTGGGGAGCGTCTGAAGTTTTGATGAAGGCCAAGGCTGATAGGTGGGTTAGGTATCTTGCAAATTATTTCATTTTACATAAGATTGGGATTAAGAGGTAGATATGACAACCATGGTTGAGATTAACAATTTGCACAAAACATTTGGCTCGATCGTCGCAGTCGATGGTGTGTCGTTCACCGTCGACAAGGGTGAGGTGGTTGGATTTCTCGGCCCGAATGGGGCTGGTAAATCGACGACGATGAAAATGATTACCGGGTTTCTGACCCCGACAAGCGGCACTGTCCGGATCTGTGGGCATGATGTGCAGGAGGAGGCCCTTGCCGCCAAAACACGTATTGGATATCTACCCGAAGGGGCCCCGGCCTATCAGGATATGACGCCGGCGTCCTTTTTGAAATTCATTGGAGAAATGCGTGGTCTTCGTGGGGAGACCCTGAAGCGCACGGTGTCCGAGACTGTGGAAAAAGTGAATCTGCAATCGGTTTTAGATCAACAGATTGAAACACTTTCGAAAGGCTTTAAGCGGCGCGTCGGTCTGGCACAAGCCATTTTGCATGATCCTGAAGTGTTGGTGTTAGACGAACCGACCGATGGCTTGGATCCCAACCAAAAACACGAAGTCCGAACGCTTATTCGGGCCATGGCCCAAGAGAAAGCAATTATCCTGTCCACACACATTTTGGAAGAAGTCCATGCGGTCTGTTCTCGTGCGATGATTATTGCCAAAGGTAAAGTCGTGTTTGATGGCACGCCAGCGGAGTTAGAAGGACAAGCGCCCAAGCATAACACCGTTTTGGTGACGGTGAGGGGGGTGGAGTCTGCTATCGCCCACGACCGATTCATGACGGTCAAAGGCGTCAAAAAAGT
>QIDY01000278.1 GCA_003228495.1 Nitrospirota bacterium | reverse complement strand
GGGCAAATCCGTCGGAATACTCAAGCCTCTTGAAACAGGGATCGATTCTGAACACCCCGAACATTCCGACACTGAACGGTTGCGCCGTTTGCTCTCCCCTACTCCTTCATTCGATTCGGTTTGTCTCTATTCTTTTCCTCAACCCCTTGCACCACTTGCCGCCGCCCGGGAGACAGGAATAACCATCGACCTCTCCCGGATTCGTTCGCATATGCATAAACTGGCTCAACAGTATTCCTTCCTGTTGATTGAAGGAGCGGGAGGCATTTTCACACCCATTACGCACACCCACACAATCCGAGACTTGGTGGCATTCTTGAATATTCCGTGTTTGATCGTAGGACACACAGGCTTAGGAGGCGTCAACCACTGCCTACTCACGATAGAAGCGTTACGACACGCAGGAATCACCGTGTACGGCATTGTCCTAAATGAACCCGGCTTTCAAAATAAAACCGCAAGGGCTGAACAACAACAGAAATCAACGGTCGCATTGATTCGAGAATGGTCCTCGGTCCCCGTCTTTGGGCGGTCCCCGTCTTTGGGCCCATAGAATATACCCAGAGAGTAGAAACGAACTGGCAGAAAGGAGTTCATCTGTTAGCGGGACATTCTGAAGTTCAACGGCTTGCCATACTCCTTAGTGAAACGGGGCCAGATATTGGGTGAACGCCTGGTGTCGATCCGCAGCATCTAAAATCCCAGAGGCCACTGCGACCCCATTGGCTCCAGCCTGACACAACTCCGTGACGGACTCTGGCGTAATGCCACCAATAGCAAAAACCGGGAGTGGCGTCAGCTCTCGAATGTGCTTCATGCCTTGAAAACCCACCACCGGATCATGATTCGACTTGGTGCTTGTGGGAAAGATCGGACCGAAGCCCAAATAATCCGCCCCTTCCTCCGTGGCCGTTCGAACCTGCTCAGGATTGTGCGTGGATGCGCCTATGAGCATGTCGTTCCCTACCAGCTTGCGGGCAAAAGTTAATGAAAGATCCGTTTGGCCCAAGTGAACCCCGTCGGCTTCTACGGCCATCGCCAAATCACAACGATCATTCACAATAAACAGCATCCCAATTTCTTTTGCGACATTCCCAAGTATGCTCGCCGCCTCATACGCTTGTTTCATCGACCCCGTTTTATTGCGATATTGCACCAGCTTGACACCTGCCTGCCCCGCTTCACGCAAAACCTCTGGGAAGGAACAGCGAGATGCCCATCGTTGATCCAGAATAAGATAGAGCCCGTTGAGCAGTAAAAGTAAACGGTGGTGCAAAGGGCGGTTGAAGGTCATACAGACTGCAACGTCAACAATCGATCTAAGAACCGGGTAGAGACCGGACCCTTTTGAAAGTCGGCATGGTCAAGGATTCGCCTATGAAGAGGAATATTACTCTGAATACCTTCAATGACAAACTCATCCAAAGCTCGGCGCATGCGGGCCAAGGCTTCCGGCCGATCCCGACCATAGGCTATGAGCTTGGCAATCATCGAATCATAGAATGGAGACACCACACCGCTCGTATCCATGGCGGTATCGGGCCTCCCGGCGTACAAAATTTGGTGACAACTCCAGGGCTCGGCGTCATACGGTCGGGATCTTCCGCATTAATACGGCACTCGATCGCATGCCCCAATAATTGAATATCTTTTTGTTTATAGGAAAGCGCTTGCCCAGCAGCGACGCGAATTTGTTCTTTAATGAGATCAACACCCGTCACCATTTCTGTCACAGCATGTTCGACTTGAATGCGCGTGTTGACTTCCATGAAATAAAATTTACCTGTTTCATCCATGAGAAATTCGACAGTTCCGGCATTGCGATACTTGACCGATTTCATCACTTGCACCGCCACCTGCCCCATTTTCCGTCGTAAGGCTTCATCCAAAGCCGGCGATGGTGATTCTTCCACAACTTTTTGATACCGGCGCTGAACGGAGCAATCTCGTTCATGAAAATGCACGACTTGTCCCTGCTGGTCTGCCATGACCTGAAACTCAATATGCCGAGGATTTTCAAAAAATCGTTCGAGGTACACACCTCCGTGTCCGAAGGCCGTATGTGCTTCTAATTGCGCGGAATCTATTGCCTGTCCCAAATCCTCCTCATGCCAGACCACACGCATCCCCCGGCCACCACCACCCGCCGAAGCTTTTACAATAACGGGAAACCCTAGTTTCTTGGCAATAGCCAGACAAGCTTTAAAATCCTCAATTTCCCCATCGCTTCCAGGCATCACTGGAATCCCATGCTTTTTCATATGCGCCCGAGCTTGGGATTTATCACTCAATAACGCAATATGCTCTGAAGACGGCCCGATGAACGTGATGCCTATGGATTCACAGACTTCAGCAAAATGTGCGTTTTCCGCGAGAAACCCATAGCCCGGATGGATAGCATCCACTCCCGTAATTTCCGCCGCACTCAAGACATTGGGAATGTTTCGGTAACTGAGCCCTCCTTCCGCCGGCCCTACACAGACATGTTCGTCGGCATAGCGGACATGCAGTGACTGCCCATCGACCTCGGAATGAATTGCGACTGTGCGAATCTCTAACTCTCGGCATGCCCGAATCACTCGTAAGGCAATTTCTCCACGATTCGCAATGAGAATTTTTTTAAACAATGTTTATCCTCTCACAAAACCATGTCAAACAGAATTCCTGCATATTATGCAATGTCGAAAAGAATGGGCAGCCTTGTTCAGAGGGAAAGACAATGTCCGTTTAGGAACCCTATAACGGATCGATCAAGAAGAGGGGTTGGCCAAACTCAACCGGCGTCGTACTCTCAACCAAAACTTTCACAACTTTCCCATCGACCTCGGCCTCAATTTCGTTCATGAGTTTCATGGCCTCAACGATACACAACACTTGCCCTTTTTTCACTAACGCTCCTTCCTCCACGTAAGGATCTGTATCCGGAGAAGGCGCACGATAGAACGTTCCCACAATTGGAGATATGACTGTCAGATAATGTGAGGGTTCGGAATGGTGACCGGACGATTGAGTTGGCGAGACAGGAAGTTGCTCACTAATCTTGGCTACTTCGACAGGGGACGAGGTGAATGTCGGAGCGGGATCGCGCCGCACACGAATCCGCACACCTTTTTTCTCCAATTCCAGTTCGGTAAGATGATACCGGTTGAGAAGTTCAACAAGATCTTCAATTTCTCTTCTCGATGAATCAGCCATAGATTTTCAATTCGTCAAGGACAATCGGTAAAACCTTGAAGCTCTAGCGAACCCGTTCCACATAGGCACGAGTCCTGGTATCAATTTTGATGATTTCTCCGGATTCAAGATACAGGGGCACTTTAACGGTTGCACCAGTTTCAACCGTAGCAGGCTTAGTCCCACCGGATGCGGTATCACCCCGAATGCCCGGATCGGTTTCCACAACCTTTAATTCCATAAAAATTGGCAATTCCACCAAGATGGGCTCACCATGATACAACAGAATTTTGACCACAGTATTTTCTTTCAACAAATCGACATTTTCACCCAATTGATTCTTGGAATATGTAAACTGCTCATAGTTCGTCGTATCCATAAATGCATATTCATCCCCGCCACTATAGAGAAACTGCATGTCGCATTCATCTAAATTTGGTTCGTCAAATTTCTCTCCGGAACGGAACGTACGATCAATAACATTCCCTGTTTTGTAGCCTTTGAGCTTCGTTCTGACGAAGGCGGGACCTTTCCCCGGTTTAACATGCTGAAACTCCACAATATGATAGGGTTGCCCATCCAGCTCAAGCCGTGCCCCATTACGAAAGTCGGTTGTTGAAATCACGTCATGATACTCCTGGCTAAAATAAGATAATAAATAATTAGGGCTCGGGAAACAATAACTTCCCATTTTCACATCCCATCTTCAGGCCAGCTTGGGCCGATTTTCACTCGCACAATCCTCAACGTCGGCCATGCGACGCCTCCGGTTGTGCTCCCTCAGATCGACCCAACCTGACATAAATCTGGGGGCGAATTCTGGGAAGTTATTGTTTCGCGAGCCCCTAGGCCTTGGCTTCGAGTGCATGTACCAACGCTCTTAGCCCTAACGCATAACTCTGAGGACCAAATCCTGAAATTTGCCCTACCGACACGGAAGCAAGATATGACTGCCGTCGAAAACCTTCTCGACGATGAAGGTTAGACAAATGGACTTCAACCATTGGCAATCCAACTCCAACGATGGCGTCCCGAAGCGCAATGCTCGTATGCGTATAGGCCGCGGGATTAAACAACAGTCCTTGAAATTGGGATGGGGCTTGCTGAATCCACGTCACCAACTCACCTTCGATATTCGATTGTCGCGCATCGATTGAAACCCCTAACTCGTTTCCCAAAGTCATGAGCATGGCATTGATCTCTTCTAACGTGCTGGCTCCATAGACCGTCGGTTCTCGTATTCCGAGCAAATTGAGATTCGGCCCATGCAGCACGAGAATATTTAACATGTGTTGTTCAAGCCAACAAGATCAGATCGAGAAGAATCCGAAGTTTCGCACCGGCATCGGGAATCAATGGAGTCTATACACGATAGGATGGTTCAAATTCTACCAGTGCCGGGAGAATGGGTCAACGAACGAAATTGCTCTCACAGCCCTAAGGGAACAACCCTCCAACACGTTCCATGAGAACTCGCCGCAACTCAACCATCGCCCACGTATCGCGACAACAATATTCCTGCAACGCTTGCGCGATATTCGCACGCTCTATAAGATCGGCTTCGGAGAAAACCATTTTTTGGTACATTACGGCCGCCACCGCACCATTTTGAATCTTCAAATCATCATAGGCCAGCGTCGGGACCAAAGCCGGCAGGACGGTTTTGATCGAAAACGATCCTCGAAAGTCCGGATGATAATAATGTTGCTGAATGACGGAAAGAAGATCCCACAGACGACGTACGACTTTAGACAAGGCCGGTTTCAAATGAGGAAGCAGGTCTCCCAGCGCAAACAGGAGAAACCGTTCGTATTCCGAATAGACACAAATCGTTCCTGTCTCACCTACACAGCCTAACAATTGCTGGGCTACCTCCTCTCGTGGATCCCGCCCATCAACACATAAGAACTGATGATGCACCACCGTCCCATCCGCATATTCAATATGATTCGACCACTGGAACGGAATCGGGCGATACGGCCGTGTATACGCAAAGACCGGGATGGCCGGCATAAACGTTTCAAAATCTAAATGGTGAACCGGATACCGGACCGATTGCAACCGGGCACGCAACAACGGTGAGACCCATTCCACATTGTTTTTGACACGTTGCTGAATATCGGATAATTGAATATGGGACGGGATATCATCAATCGTTTCAACCCCCTCCTGCATCAGCAATTTTTGCAGCTTCGAGCTACCTGGCAGATAAAACACCCAACGGGATGATTTCGCTTTCGTACAATGATCCCAAAACGGGCATTCATATGGTTGGTAACAATGTCCATCCGGTACAATCGTCGGGGATGTGGGTTGCTGTAACACATCCCACATGTCTTCGAGCTGCAGCTGAACAAGTTGCCGACGTGCCTGTACCTCATCTGTCATATTGTCGAGCGCAAACATTTCCTCTAAATTCAGAGCTCCCCCCAGAAAGACATAGGGCGTATTGAGGTGCATGAGAAAACATGTATCCACAACAATTCCAGCTCCCTCCAACACAGCCGACTGAATGCTCAAATCATCCAGGTGCGTCGCTTTGACTTTTGCCGTCGCCTTGACCTCAATTAACCGCCAACGTGTTGAGTCCAACCGTTCAATGACATCAACCCGCACAAGAATACTTTGCCAGACAAAGGCTCCTTCAAAAATAGCTGTCACTTTGGGGTCAGCCACTAATTCAGCAGTTCGACTCAGCGCAGCCGGAATTTGGCGATGCGTCTCTTCGACCAACACCCCGCCAGGGAAGTATTGCCGAGCCAGAACCCCCACATCGGTTCCCATATCCATAATCGCTCGACGATCGGGTGGGGGGGGAGTGGCTAATTCCGGAGAATGAATTTCTAAATATAATCGCTTATGACATTGCAAGCCGGCTAAGAATTTACTTTTGGAAAGGCGATGTGTGGGCACGCTTGGCTTAAGTGAAATTTCTGATTCGGGAACAATTGGCATGGGGAGAAGAGGCTCCATGAAAGGTACAGAAATACTGTCTTTGAGCAAGGTTATATGTGGATCAATAGAAAGCCGGATCTCTCAAGATCCCATACAAGATTAATATGGATTTTTTGAGCCAACCTCTACTCGGCAAGACTGGTAGAATACTCATGATGACAAATCGTCTTCGGCCAGAGTACCATTTTTCGGCGCAACGCCCTCACCAAACCGCCGGGAAGAAACAAGACATTAGCCAACTGGCCCAGGTCTTAGCACAGTTACTTGATGCCTCACTGACTATTCCAGGCACCACGATCAAAATTGGCCTAGATCCGCTTCTGGGCCTGATTCCAGGGATAGGCGACCTTATCAGCAATTCCATTGGATCATCGCTCCTCTTTTTAGCCACAAAGGCTGGAGTACCTCGGATCGTGATCTTGAGAATGTCGTTGAATATTGTCATTAATATGGTTGTGGGAGCCATTCCCGTGATTGGTGATCTCTTTTCCATCTGGTTTAAAAGTAACCTCCAAAATGCCCAGCTCCTGTATCGGCACTGCCAAACGACAGCTCCCGTCACAACCCTCATCGATTGGCTTTATGTGGGTGGGCTGGTCATTGGCATCATTCTCTTACTCGGTCTGACAATCGGGTTCCTGTTCTGGCTTGGCGTTTCCCTCCTCGCACTTATCGGCTAGACAGAAATATAAACAACCATCGATTCCTCAATGGACGCGAAAGGCTTCACAATAATTGCAAACCTACCGTATCAGCAAACTCACGACCTTTAGCCGTCAAGGTCAATCGAGAAGATGCTTGGACTACATACTCCTCTTCGAGCAAGGTAGCCAAATTAGCTCCCCATGTCCGATTGTGCTCCATCTTTTCAATCCAGTTAATTGGCACACCATCAAGCAATCGTAAGCCAAACACGATGCGTTCCTTCTCTTGCTGGACCATTGATAATTGTTCTTGTTCTGCAACGGGCAATTCGCCATGCTCAAGCTCCCGACAATACTGATCGAGATTGTTCACGTTCCCAAAACGGCAGCCCGATAGATAGGATTGAGCACTAGGGCCCATACCAACATAGTTTTGGCCCTGCCAATAGCGCCGATTGTGTCGGCACGATTGACCAGGTTTTGACCAGTTGGAAATTTCATACTGGTTATATCCCACGCTCTCCAAGCACTCAGTTATGCGATCCTGAAATTCCCTTTCCACATCAGTCTCGATTAGATCCAGCTCACCACGTCGAAACGCGGAATCAAACCGCGTTCCGCCTTCTATAGAAAGGGCATAACAGGAAAGGTG
>QIDY01000316.1 GCA_003228495.1 Nitrospirota bacterium | reverse complement strand
CGCATTACTACGCCACAACTGCACGAAGTATCCACAGCACATGGCGCCGATTGCGGTATCTGCTTTACGCAATGATCACGCGTAGCAAGGGCGGACCTAACAAATCGTATAACCGGAGCGGCTACTTTTTCGACGATTTAACGGTCACCTTGTTGAAGTGGTTTGTGGCGTTTCGGGCCTCGGAATGATGGTCCGCTGCCCGGTTATCTTGGACGTTAGGTATTACAAAAAGCACAGGGGAAGATACCATGCCCACAATCTCAATGTTTTTTGGAATTCTTATTCGGATGTTTTTTCTTGACATCCCAAAGCACCATGTTCCACATATACATGTAGTATTGGGGGTCATTGGGGGCCAGTTCGCTTACTTCATATTTATATGGGATCGGCTAGATTCTGCCCGTGCCTAAATTCCACTGAATTGAATGAGAGCATGAATCATATGCGTGGCCAGCTCTTCCTTGAATTCAAGGATATGTATAAGAGTAAGGGTTTGGGGTCAGGTTTTGTAATGCGACGCATGGTTTTCACGCTGTAGTACAGTTGAGTTCCCCTGAAAGAGGGTTGTTTTATAGGAAGACTTTATCTCAGAGATGCCCACGCGGATTTCTTTGTCCCCTTTCTTTTGAAGCGATACCTGCTGTTCGGCCCTATGGGCGGGCGCTCTCATGAATCCGGCGGGCCTTGTGTGAGCGAAGCGAGTTGGCCCGCCTTCCCGTTTCCCTCGGCTGCCCAATCTGATGAGGCTGAACTGGGTGTCAATGGTTTTGGGGCCTTTTGCCGAAACAAAAGGACCTCGGCTGCCAGGCCGAAACCCGGCATTTAAATCCTGGCTCAAACCTGATGACAGGTTTTACAATCATATTGAAAATTGGGCTAGGGGTAATCGACGTGGTGTTGAAGGAGTTGACTGAACTGGCCTTCAGTAGTGAAACCGTAACTGGGCGATCATGAGGGTTTTGTCCTCTACACGATATACCATACGATGCTCATCAGTTATTCGGCGTGACCAGAACCCTGCGAGTGCATGTTGTAATGGTTCGGGTTTGCCGATTCCTGCGAATGGTTCGCGCCGTGTTTCGCGAATCAACTTATTGATTCGCTCGACCATGCGTTTGTCTTGCTTTTGCCAATAAAGATAGTCTTCCCATGGTTCATCAGCGAAACGCAGTTTCACTTGGCGAGCTTCCGCTCAACGCCTTTGCCAGCGTTTAATTGAGCGGCGGCGGTAAGAAGACGTTTGGCGTTGGCAGGTGTGCGCAAGAGATAGGCCGTCTCTTCCAATGCCTTAAAATCTTCGAGTGAAAGCATCACGACGGACCGCTCTCCGTTGCGAGTAATGATTAAGGGTTCATGGTCGTTGCACACGCGATCCATAGCACTGGCGAGGTTTGCACGAACGGTGGTGTAAGTGTTGGTATTCATAATTGATCTCCTGATATATGTACAGGATGCTGTACTGTATTAGTGGAGGTTTGTCTAGTTCAACAGCACTGTTTGTCTTCTGAACATCTCTACCTTCTTTTGCCTTACGGAAAGAACGGTGTGTACCTTCCTGTGCAAAAAGTGAGGGGGAGGCAGTATTTCTGTATGGAAGCATGAGTCTTACGCGTTTTGGTGGAGTATTTCATTAAGGACGGACGCCAGATCTTCTATGAGCAGCGGCTTATGAAGTAGTCGACGAATACCAAGTTGTCGGGCTTTTTCAGGAGTGATGGTATGGCTAAAGCCGGTGTAGAGGATAATCGGCAAGTCTGGATTGATGCGGAGTAATTCCGTGGCGAGCATGTCGCCGGTGAGTTTCGGCATTGTTTGATCTGTTATGACGGCGTCAAATTGGCGAGGGTCGGATTGAAAGATTTCTAAGGCGGTGACGCCGTTAGAACACACTGTTACGGTATATCCCAAATGTTCAAGAAAGTCTTGTCCCATAACGCACAGGGACTCTTCGTCATCCACGAGAAGAATATGGCCCTGTTGTTTTGTGTAATGGGGAATTTCGGTTTGGCTGGAAGAGACAGTTGGGGTGGCATCGATATTAGGAAGGAAAATATAAAAAGTCGTTCCCATGCCTAGGTGGCTTTTGACTGTGATAATTCCGCCATGTGCGACGATGATTCCATGCACCACGGAAAGCCCCATGCCGGTGCCTTCTCCAACCTCCTTTGTCGTAAAAAATGGATCAAAAATGCGAGCCAGGGTTTGTGGGGGTACGCCTGCTCCCGTGTCGGCAAGCCTGACACGAAGATAGGGCCCTGGAGCAAGGTCAGGGTATTTGTCCTGATTGCCCTGATCCACCATGAACTGTTCGAGTTTGACGGAAATGTGTCCGGATTTTCCACGCAGAGCATATTCTGCGTTAGCAAACAGATTAATAAAGACTTGATGAAGTTGAATGGGATCCGCCAACACCATACCGTCCTCGTGAGAAAAGTTTTTTTGCACTTCAATGGTGGCGGGCATGGTGGCCTGCATGAGGGTAAGCACTTCCTCCAGAACCAAACGGAGCCGTACGGGCTGGTGTTCCGGTTCGGTTTGACGACTAAATGCGAGAATTTGTTTGATGAGATCTTTGGCTCGCTTGCCGGCCCTGAGCACTTGATTCAGGTATTCGTAAGCCTGGTTGTCGCGAGAAACCTTAATTTGGGCTAACTGACTGAAACCGAGCATGGCTGTCAGAATGTTATTGAAATCATGCGCAATGCCTCCGGCTAGCGTACCCATGGCTTCCATTTTTTGGGCTTGACGGAGCTTGGATTCACTTTTTCGGGTCTTGGCTTCGGCTTTTCGTCGTAAGGAGATATCCGAAAAACTCACGACGGCCCCGACGATTTTCTCCTGTTTAAAGATGGGCGTACTGGTGTATTCTACCGGAAAACTGCTGCCGTCTTCGCGCCACAAGACTTCATTCTCCACTTTGTGCACGGTCCCATCCTTAAACGCGGCGTACATCGGGCATTCTTCACGTGGGTATGGGGTGCCATCCGGTTTGGTGTGGTGCACGGTTTCATGCATGGGTTTTCCCAGCAATTCTTCGACTTCGTAGCCCAGGAGTTTGGCTCCGGCGGGATTGATAAACGTGATCCGTCCATAAACATCCAATCCATAGATTCCCTCCCCTGCAGAGTTCAAAATCAGTTGATTCTGGCGGCTCATTTTTTCTAATTGTTCTGCAGCTAATTCGTGTTCTTGAATTTCTGTTTCGAGAGATTGCGTGGTTTCTAAGAGTGCTATGGTGCGGACATTTACCGTTTTCTCTAGCTCTGATGTAAAGTTATGCAAGGCCGCAGATTGTGTCTTAATGAGCCCAACTGTTTGGGTGACAGTCTGCTCCAATTTTTCCAGGGAGCCCTTGTTTTGGAACGTTTCTGGTCCTGAAGAACCTTGTGAAGAAGAATGTTCTTTTAAACCGGTACGTGGGGTAAGCGTATTTTGTAGCTGATTAATGACCCTTTGAAGAATAGAAGAGATATGGCTCTGGGACCAATTGAGACTAAAAATACCGGCAATGAGGAGCAAGAGGGTCATCAGAGTCATACGAAGAATCAGTTGCATGTCTTCCTGATATACACTTTGGAGGGAGAAAACGACGCGAATCCACGCTTCCATTTCTTCAGTGCCTGGCAGCGGGGCGACTATGACCAAACATAGTTCCCCTGCCTTGTCATTCTTATAACGAAAGACAGGTTGGGTATGTTGTTTCATCTCCAGCCATTCTGGATTTTCAATCGTCAGTCCGATTTTATTGGGAATTTGAGACGCGATAATCAAATTGTCCCTGTCAATGATTTCGATGCCCAGAATATCCGGATCTGGTGGGTAAGCCAGGAAGGATTCTTGGATGCGGTACAAATTATTGTGGAGGGCAGCCCATCCGCCGATAGCAAAGGCTTTGGTAAAGGCCAATCCTTTGGTTTCCTCGGCATGGTAGAGCATAGCTCGTTGCTTGGAGAGCATGATGCCGGCCAGGAGAACCATGATGGCCAGGATAATGCTGGAGAGAATTACCGTATGGCGAAAACGAAGATTCCCCTGCCACTTTTTGCGAAGGCGAGGGAAGAAAGAAAAGAGCCATCTGGAGCTTGCAGATTGCGGCATGGTCGAGAAAGGATAAAGGAGATGCAAAGGGGAAGTAAATACTGAGGAAACTTGACCCTCCCTAGGTAGGTGATTAGACTCCGATCATGTCCAGGATGTCTTGTTTTTGCCATGGAATATCTGTTTTTCTGCTGGTTCTCTTGAGCCACACAGGAATTGTTCTTGCTGTTGAAAAAGGTTTCAATGTGACAGGAACTGTGTCATTTCGTGGAGCGTTGCCCGTAGCGGAAACGTTGCCTGTTACGGAAAATGCGGAAGTGTGCGGCAAAGATGTGCTGATTCAGACGGTCCAGGTAGATGCGCAAACGTTGGGACTTCGACAGGTGGTGGTGAGTGTCAACCATGTCTCTTCACCCACCACTGATCAGTCATTGCCTAAATGGGTTGTTGTCAATTCGAATTGTGCGTTTTTGCCACGGGTGGGAGCTGCGCGTCTTGGGGATACTCTCGAAGTTCAAAATCTTGATCCCATTCTTCATAACACACATGTAAAGATCGGGAAAAGGACATTTTTGAATGTCGCGCAATTGTCCGGATCCCGGCCCATTCCCAAAACTCTCAGGCGAACTGGATTGCACACCTTTCGTTGTGACAAACATAAGTTTATGGCTGGGTCGCTCTTGGTCTTCGACCATTCCTACTTTACAGTCACTGATGAATTCGGTGTGTTTCATTTGCCGCACCTTCCAGCCGGTACGTATACGATTGCCGTCTGGCATGAAACGTTGGGCAGTCTGGAACAAGAGGTCACTGTGCCTTCACAGGGAACGGTGACCATCAATTTTACCTATCCATAAAAATCTTGGCGTCGGCTCAATCGTAGGGAATAGGGATATGATTCACGAAACACAAGAACATATTATAAAGATCAATTTCTCTGGTCCAACACAAAAACTTCATACGCGATTGTGTCGATTAGTGGGTCAAGCCGTCACGGATTTTACGATGATCGAAGCTGGCGATATCGTGATGGTGTGCCTATCAGGCGGGAAAGATAGTTATGGAATGTTGGATATTTTATTGTCCATGCAGTCTCGGGCACCGGTGTCCTATACTCTCATTGCCGTCAATCTTGACCAAAAACAACCGGGGTTTCCTGAGCATATCCTTCCCGATTATCTGACAAAGCTCGGTGTCCCTTTTCATATTGAAGAACGCGATACGTATTCGGTTGTAAAGGACGTGATTCCCGAAGGCAAGACGACGTGTTCTCTGTGTTCACGGTTGCGTCGTGGGATTCTGTATGGAGTGGCTGAAAAGCTTGGCGCCACGAAGATTGCACTGGGGCATCATCGTGATGACATGATGGAAACCATGTTGCTCAACATATTGTTCAATGGGACCCTCAAGGCAATGCCACCCAAATTGTGCTCTGATGATGGCAAGCATGTCGTGATCCGGCCGTTGGCGTATGTTCGTGAAGCGGAGTTAGCCAACTATGCCACATTGCGAAATTTTCCTATCATTCCCTGTGATCTGTGCGGGTCGCAAGAAAACTTGAAACGGCAAGAAGTGAAAACCTTGCTTAAGGATTGGGAGAGTCGCTACCCCGGGTCCGGGGATAGCGTATTTGCGGCATTATCGAATGTGACTCCCAGTCATCTTCTCGATCGGCAACTGTTTGATTTTTCTTCATTAGGGTCCTGACGGGTCCTTAGCACGATCCATTCCAAAGAAGTGAGAAGTAAAAAGTGAGTAGCGAGTAGCAAAAGAGGCAGAAACGGCTAGTTCACTCTGTACTCCTGCCTTTTCACTTCTACCTTCTCACTTTTTATTTCAAGCCCATCCTCGCGATGATCACTCACCTTGGACAGCCTCCTCGTTGTTTGATGACATTTGCACAACGGGTATTAGGTCCCTTCTAATTAATATTCCTCTGTGGGATCTTGCAACGTGATTCCCAATTGGTGAAGCTTTCGAGAAAACCCCTCAGGTGTATTCAGGGTATGAATCAGGCGACCGTCTGTTTGTCGGTAGGAAATGAGCCCGCCGTCTTCTAGTGGCACGACCAACACACAATCTTTCCCTTTGGGGCTTGAAAACACTTGGGGAGTGCATGAGATGCCGAGTAACGTCTCAAAAGAAATGAGGTGTTCAGTCCTGGATAAAACAAATCGTCCTGGACAATTCCGAATAGGGTGCCAGGGCCACCATGTCCATAGATCTTGGAATGTATTTCTCATTCTGGTCAGCACTCTGTTAAGAGGTTCCCACATTCAAGAGAGAGACCCAGTTTGAAGAGGCAATCAAGGAAAGCGATGGCTGATTTCTATAATGCTATAGAATACTGGGGTTTGTCATTGCGACAAAGCAATTTGCGGCGACGATGAAAATGAAACATTCACTAGAAGAGGATTTTTCGGGTTCGTCTCGTACTCCGCTTATTCCGATTGGGTTGACCATTGTCACGGTGCTTATGGTGCCGGTGTTTCTTTATTCCGTTGGCCCCGAAGGGCCATTGAAAGTTGGGGATGTGGTGTTTGCGACGGACCGTCACCGTGTGAAGTTTATCGATTCAACAATTCCACAAACCCAAGGCTACCAGGATTTTTGTATTCTTGAATCGAGGGTGCAGTTGGTAGTGAAGAAAATAGAAAGAACGGTAGAGGGCTCGATGGTTGCCGAGCCTATTGGTGTCGAGAAGATGGATGTGCCGTTTTGTCCCTCTCGAGCGTCAATTTTTCTGCATCCCCATCAGGTAACATTGAAAGCCAACCTCTGGGGAGGTCTGCGCGATATGCTCTCGAATTTGGTGACTGGCAACGATTGAGGGACAATGGGAAAAGACTTAGGATGGGATGCCTCGGTCCTGCAAACCGAAAAAACCAGCAAATTAAGATTTTAGTTTCTCGGTAAACTGTTGGCGAAATTTGGCGACTTTTGGCGAAATG
>QIDY01000287.1 GCA_003228495.1 Nitrospirota bacterium | reverse complement strand
CCAACTTCGGACGATGGAAACTGTTCTTTTCTCTCACCTGAGACTTGCATCAGGTGCGTTTGCTTTTTACACTTCGTGTTTATGATGGAACACTCGCTGGTTCAACAAACCGAACAAGTGTTGGAGTGGCATCAGTTGCTCAATGCTCTGGCCAATGAAGCCGCTTCTAGCCTGGGGGCCGAGCATTGTCGAGTGCTGGCTTTTGCGCAAGATCTGGAAACGGCACGGAGGCAACAACAGGAAACCTTCGAAATGGTTCAGATGGTGGACGGAGCCTCTCCTCTCCCACCATTGGCGTTCCCGGATATTCGTCCACTCCTTCCGCGTGCCGCCAAAGGAGGTTTTTTAGAAGGTTCGGATTTGCGAGATATTTCCACGGTGTTGTTCATGAGCCATGGCACGGTGCAATGGTTAGAGGGCCATCGTGAAGCCTGTCCAATTGTCAGTAAGCGGTCTGCTGCATTTCAGGAGTTGTCGAGAGTTAGGCAAACGATTGATCATTGCATTGATGCGCATGGAAATCTTCGAGAATCCGCAAGTCCGCTTCTGCATCAATTACATCAAAAGAGTCAAGAGCTTCGTCACACCATAAGACGGCAATTAGAGAGCCTGTTGTCTTCTCAACAATACGAAGATCGGCTACAAGGACAGTATTTTGCCGAACGAGAAAATCGGTATGTCATTCCCGTGAAAGTCGAACGGCAGCATGAGGTCGATGGCATTATTCATGATATTTCCAGTAGTGGCGCCACTGTCTTTATCGAGCCACGGAATTTGATCGAGTTAAATAATGCGATAAAGTTTGCCGAATTACAGGTGTCCCAAGAAGCCCGTCGAATTCTGCAGGATCTTTCCAATGTCGTGGCTGAATCTGTTGTACCCCTACAGGAAAACGTCGAACAGTTAGCGGAGTTGGATTGTCTGGTCGCCAAAGCGCGGTTGAGTCGAAGGATCCAGGGTGTGCCGGTTCAGCTCAATCAGGATTCTTGCATTCATCTTATCCAGGCGAAGCATCCACTTTTGGTTTTATCCAAAGACCATGTTGTGGCCAATAACATTCATATTGAGGGGGTTATCGACACTCTTATTATTTCCGGCCCTAATGCTGGGGGAAAAACTGTCACTCTCAAATTAGTTGGGTTGATGGCATTAATGGTCAAAGCTGGCCTTCTTCCACCCTGTGCCCCTGACTCCGAAATGATCTTTTTTGAACGTGTCTATGCTGATATTGGGGATACGCAGGACCTGAGCCGGGATCTTTCAAGTTTTTCCGGACATATTCTCTCGCTCATTGCCTTGCTGGATCATCTTCAAACCCATCCGACCGTTTTGCCTCATGCGTCATTGGTTCTTCTGGATGAAGTGGGAAGTTCGACGGATCCGATTGAAGGGGCAGCATTAGCCGAGGCAATCTTAAGCCGTTTGAGCGATTTAGGGTGTGTGAGTATTGTGACGACCCATTATCCCTCATTGAAAACGCTCGCCTATCGAAATCCGCACGTGCGTAATGCCAGTCAGGAATTTGATATGGAGCGACTTTCACCGACGTACCGACTGATCGATGGCATTCCCGGTGGGTCTTCAGCGTTGGAAATTGCTAATCGGTTAGGTCTGGAGCCCGCAATTCTTCAACAGGCCCGGGAATTGATTCAACGGGAAGACCGTGACCTTGAGCAGGTGTTTCAACAGCTACAAAAGACCTGTGCGCATTTTGAAGGGGAACGTGCGCACGTTCAAACGCAACACCAAGAAGCCCGGCGTTTGTTCGAAGAAGCCCGTATGATACGTGAACAACTTTTGAAGCAGGAACGAGATGACCGGCAAAGGTATCGCAAACAATGGCAACGTGAATTCTCACAAGCCCAGCGCCAGGTGAGTCATATAGTCGAAACTCTCAAAAAGGAAAAAACCCTTTCTCAAGCACAGAATGTACGTCAATCGTTGGCTCACATTGATCGACATATCAAAAAACAATTGCCTGGTAATGATGGTTCTTCCTTCATTACACCCAAGGCAGGAGATCGTGTGGAAATTGACGATTTGGGCACCGTGGGTATTTTGCAGGAAGATCTTGAAGGGAAAAAACAGGTTTCGATTCGCGTTGGTTCCCGAACTATAAAAATTGCTCCATCGTCGATACGTCTTGATTCGTCATCTGGCTCAAAACACAAACCCCAATCTCAAACCCGACGAGATCTTCTCATTTCCTCCTCAATTTCCACTAATTCTTCAATGAAAACTGGAGTTTACCAACATGAGCATGACCTACGCGGAACACGGCTGGAAGACGCATTGGAGGCCACGATAGCCGCCTTAGATCAAGCCCTCATGGATCAAGCCAAATACGTCAAAATTATTCATGGTCTAGGATCGGGTGCATTGAAAACCGGAATTCGTAATCTGTGCCAAGCCTCCCCATATACTAAAAGTTTTCGTGCCGGAGATCCCGCTGAAGGGGGGGATGGTGTGACGATCATTGAGTTGAAGTAGAAGATGAAGGTGGAGTTTGATTGTTGAGAGCAATTGCGACGTTACGATGAAAGCCTTTATGTTTCGGTCGACGTAAAGGGCTACCTTTGGTCATGATGCTAAATTCTTCTTGTGTCAGTGCGGATAATGCGGGTAACCTGGGGTGTAGTGTCCAAGCAGAAGGTTGAAAGCCTGGTTCAATGGTTGGCTGGGCATTGACATTAAATGGACAAATATCGAGGCAGTCGTCACAACCAAAAATTCGATTACCCATTTTTTTACGCAAATCTTGGGGAATGTCTGTTACATCTCCACGATGTTCTATCGTGAGATAAGAAATGCATCGCTCGGCATCGAGTTGATAGGGTTCGACAATGGCTTCGGTCGGGCAGGCTTGAATACATAATGAACAGGATCCACACAAATCCGTGGCAGGTTCATCTGTCGCCAATGCCACCGTCGTGAGGATTTCTCCTAACAACAGCCAGGAACCATAACTTGTCGATACTAAATTGGTGTGTTTGCCAATCCAACCAATCCCGGCTTCTTGTGCCCATGCTTTCTCCATAATAGGACCTGTATCGACATAACTGCGGGTCTGTAATTCAGGAATCCGGCTGTGGAGGTACTGCTCTAATTGTTTCAAGCGGCTTATCATCAAGTCATGATAATCTTTTCCCCAGGCATAGCGGGCAATCCGTCCGGCTTTATTTGACTCATCAGAAATATGGTCCGTGTAATAATTCATTCCCACCACAATCATCGATTGGCAACCCGGAAGCACTTTTGTGGGATCTGAACGACGCTGCGGGTCTCGCTCCATCCAGGCCATGGTGCCATGAAAACGTTGTTCCAACCAATGCGTTAGCCGTTTCCAAAGACGCTCGGTTATGGGTAGCGAATTGGATGCTTGTGTTGTGTGATCGGATGATGGAGCTGTAGAAGGGCTGGGAGGAGAAACACTGGCAATTCCAACCGCATCAAAACCCAATTCATTGGCCTGGGCTTTAATTTGGCTGACAAGAGTCGACGGAGAAGACATGTGGGTCGACACTTCCGTCGATGTGAATAGGAAAGAAAATTACTTTTGTTGTGGGAAGGCGGGGCTTGCGGCTGGAACATTATCGGTACAATTAAACACCACCGTAAATCGGCCAGTACATTGATCAGTCTTGCAGGCTTGGCAGGTTCCCACAATGGAGGTTTCCCAGTCCGTCTTTTCTGCATTAAATTGGCAGGATGTGGCTCCCCCCTTGGTGGCTTCAGCCCAAGGCTCGTCATAGCCCGGAAATTGTGCCACAGTACATCCATTTAGAATCGGAACGTGGCATTCTGCTGTTGTGTCACCTTTGGCCATACCAATGGTGCAATTGGATTCTGTGCGTGATTGAACTTCACCTGCTTCTACCTGATTGGCCAAAATCCATATGCCACTGATCATGAACATGCCTAAATATAAGCAGGAAAAGAAAAGAGAAATAGGTGGAAACTTCATGAACTTTATTTCGTGACGACCATTCATAGGGACCTAGTTAAAGAATATGGCAAAATTTTTCAATACTTCCTTTTCATTTATACCACATATCAGAAACACCCTGTCAAAAAACCTTTGTTTCTAGTTCTTCCAACGATGTGGGTGGGAAAGAGTGAGCGCTTAGCTCTTTGAACTGGCGCATAATTTCTCTTTCCCATGACTGTTGCGCATCGCGGTTTAAACCATGATTCGTATTAGTGTCATATTGAAGATTCAAGCGTTGCGCAATCAATTTCGTTAATTCCAACATTTCCAATAAATTGGCTTGTTTGGCTAGAGAAAGATTCGCTTGGCGAACGACTAAACAACTAATTAAAAAATGGAGTTGTTCGTGGGCAAGCAGATGTTCAGATGTACGCCAAAGTTGGACACTTTGGGGATCAATGAGATTCGGCCTGACCCAGGAATGTTCATGGTCAAATTCAAGCGATAGTCTGTGTTGAGAGGGATGATGAAGAAAGCGAATGGCGGTTTCAGCTCCTCGCTGATCCTGTGGAACACGAGGAATGAAGTCACTCCATTGCAGAAGTCGATCTGGCTGACAAGAGGGATTAGTTGAAGGATCGGGAACCCATGTGAGCGTGGATGCACAACCCGACAGAAAAACACACAGGGCCAGATGAGGAATTTGAAGAAACCGTATGTACACAACGAAAGGAATGCTTGGTGTTAATAAAATCCTTCATAATATATGACAAGTCGATGAGGAAAAGAACGTGTAAGCAAAAAAAACCTGGAGGGCAAGCCCTCCAGGTTTTTCCTTTTCCTCTGCTCATTTGAGCTGAATGTTACATCATTCCGCCCATGCCGCCCATACCACCCATGCCGTGATCGTGCCCGCCCATTCCAGCGTCTTTCTTTTCTTCAGGAATGTCAGTGACCATGACCTCAGTTGTCAGCATCAGACCTGATACACTCGCAGCGTTTTGGAGTGCGCACCGAACCACCTTGGTGGGATCGATTACACCGGCATCAACCATGTCCACGTATTCACCAGTTGCGGCATTGTATCCTCGAAGTGCGCTCTCCTCTTTGACTTTCTCCACAATGATTGAGCCTTCCGCTCCGGCATTGATGGAGATTTGCCGAATCGGCTCTTCCAATGATCGTTGAACAATGTTTACGCCAACTTGTTGGTCATGGTTCAACTTTAATTTATCTAAGGCCGAAATACTGCGAAGTAATGCCACGCCTCCCCCTGGCACAATGCCTTCTTCCACTGCGGCTTTGGTGGCATGCAGGGCATCTTCCACTCGAGCTTTCTTTTCTTTCATTTCGGTTTCAGTGGCGGCGCCAACGTTAATGACTGCTACCCCACCGACCATTTTAGCTAAGCGCTCTTGCAATTTTTCCTTATCATATTCAGACGTCGTTTCTTCAACCTGAGTCTTAATTTGCTTGACGCGGCCTTCAATCCGTTTGGGGTCGCCGGCACCTTCTACGATCGTGGTGTTATCTTTGTCGATATTGACCCGCTTGGCTCGGCCCAAGTCCGTGAGCTTCACAGACTCCAATTTCAAGCCGACTTCCTCGGAAATCACTTGGCCACCGGTCAATGTGGCAAGATCTTCCAACATAGCCTTTCGCCGGTCACCAAAGCCCGGAGCCTTGACTGCCGCCACATTCAAGGTGCCCCGTAACTTATTCACGACTAAGGTCGCCAACGCTTCGCCTTCTATATCCTCAGCAATGATGACGAGCGGTTTGCCCATTTTTGCAACTTGCTCTAAGATCGGGAGTAGGTCCTTCATTGCACTGATCTTCTTTTCGACAATGAGCAGGAAGGCGTCTTCCATCGCCGCTTCCATACGGTCGGCGTTGGTGACGAAATAGGGGGAAATATACCCACCACGATCAAACTGCATCCCTTCGACCACATCTAATGAGGTAGACATGGATTTGGCTTCTTCCACCGTGATTACGCCATCTTTACCCACTTTGTCCATGGCTTCGGCAATGAGGTCACCAATCGTCTGGTCATTGTTAGCCGAAATCGACCCGATTTGGGAAATCTCTTTTTTGGATTGGCAGGGTTTACTAATCTTTTTGAGTTCTTCAATGACAACTTCAACGGCCTTGTCGATGCCGCGTTTGATTTCCATGGGGTTACCGCCAGCGGTGATATTTCTCACACCTTCCCGGAAAATGGCTTGAGCCAGAACCGTGGCCGTAGTGGTCCCGTCACCGGCCACATCACTGGTCTTGCTGGCCACTTCTTTGACGAGTTGGGCGCCCATATTCTCATAGCCATCCGCCAATTCGATTTCTTTGGCAACGGTCACACCGTCTTTGGTAATCGTTGGCGCACCAAACTTCTTGTCCAAAATAGCGTTACGGCCTTTAGGCCCCAACGTGGCCTTCACCGCATCGGCCAACTTGTTCACGCCCCGTAGAATCGACGCACGCGCTTGTTCACTGTATTGTATCTGCTTCGCCATACATATTCCTCCTTAGAATTCATCTGTCAATGGATATCAATTGAATCGTTTCTGGTAAATGTCGGCAGGATTAGTTTTCAAATACACCCAAGATATCTTCTTCTTTCAAGATCAGACAGTCATCGTTTTCAATTTTGATTTTGGTGCCAGAATATTTATCA
>QIDY01000037.1 GCA_003228495.1 Nitrospirota bacterium | reverse complement strand
CGACTGGCTTCCCAATGGTGGGAATAGGACTCTCGTGTCTCTTGAATTCGCTTTCGGAATTCCTGGCTATCCAACGTCTGACGGTCCATCAATATGTATTCCTAAAAACAAAACCCATTATTCAGTCACCATAGCCGCCATTGCTATTCTCATACAAGAATTTTTTCAACCGCCCATATTGCCCCTCTGAGGAGACTGTGGTACACCATGCACCGTGATAAGTCTTATGAATAGCTCTAGATTACCACCTCTGGGCTTCATGGTCGTCTTCGGTATTTTCTCGCTCTGTGGGTCTGTCGGGTGCTCCACCGTTCAAGCGAAACCACCGTTAGAGATCGGCCACATTTATCATGTTTCTGAACAAAAACTTCTGACCTTTGATGATCTCGTTCCTCACCTCTTATCAGCCGACATCGTTTTTATTGGCGAGGAGCACTATACCCCGTCACATCTTGAGGCCGCGCAAACCATTCTGAACATTCTCCTGACACAGCAACGTCATCCCACCCTGGCCATGGAAATGTTTAGTTGGGATGGGCAACCAGGCCTGGATCGCTACATTCAACAACCGGAAATCTCCGTCGACCAATTGGTGGAGGAATCCCGTTGGGAGAAAAATTGGGGTGGAGAATTTGCTGACTACCAATCATTGGTGACATTCGCAAAAACCCATCAACTCAATCTATTAGCCCTGAATCCCCCTCGACCGTTAGTGCGATTAGTCGCTACTCAAGGGTTAGCCAAGGCCATGCAAGATCCTCAAATGGAAAACTGGCCCATCGGCGAGCTCGTGACCGATGACCCCGAATATGAAAATTTGATTTTTGAACAAATTGAAGCCTGTCATACTGGTTTGCCAGATCACGTGTACCGACGTATTTTCGAAGCGTCTATTTTCCGTGATGAAGGGATGGCCCGGATCATTAGAAATTACCTCGATCACAAATCTTCTTCAGAAGGCCCCCTGGTCAGCTATACGGGAGGGGGACATATTCAGTACCATATTCCTGTTCCCAGCCGGATCAAAAGAACTCATCCGGATGCGAAAACCGTCACAATCTATTTGGTGGCGTGGGACCCGTCAAAAAAGGAAGAGGTGTATGCCGAACTCGAAAACGGTATCGCTGATTTCCTCTGGCTCACCCCGTTAGGGCCCAAGGGCCTACAAGCCCGATGTGGATAATCTTTATGTCGTAACACACTATTGTCTTGCTAAATATTAAGGAGAACAACATGGCCGATCCTATCGTCATTCCACAACGAGTTCCCTATGTCATGGATATGGAACCCGGGATCTACTACTGGTGCCAATGCGGCCGATCCAAAACCCAACCCTTTTGTGATGGATCACACACTGGAACCGATTTTTCTCCAATGGAAGTCGAAATCAAAGAGAAAAAGAAAGTGGCTTGGTGTGGATGCAAGCACACTAAAAAACCCCCATTTTGTGATGGATCTCATTCACGACTCGAATCCTAAGGAGCAAGTTTTTTTCACTCGATTTTGATGAGTGGACTTTTTCAGGCCTTTCGCCTTTCAGTCATCCGATTTCAAGTGCCATAGACCCTAAGAGACCATTTTAATACTACGCATTTTAAATTAGTATAATATACCTTAATAAATTTCATGAAACCCGGCTTGCATCACAGAAAGAAAATTGTCTACAATCTCAGCATGGTGTAAGAAAATACGCTATTGGATCTCACAATGAGGTCAAGATTCTTCTAGTCAGAAAGTGAGGGTTTTACCATGAGTCGGATTATCTCTTTGAGTACCTTATTCATGTTAGTCGCAGCTCCCGCAATGGCCAATGCTCCCGGCGGAGGGTATGAAGGCATCACAGCCTTATATTATGGAACTATTGCGATAATTCTTGCGTATGGGGCATACGACATTTTCTTTAAGACCTAGCCCTATCCTTTTCCAGAAAAAGACACTCCAATCTTTTTTGTACGATTCTTGTTGCCCCTCTTTGTCGTTAAAGAGGGGCAATGTTTTTTCTTATTTCCGAAGAGCCAACTCCTGTAGAATAGGCTGAAGCGTTTTCCACACGTTCTGCGCCACAATGGCATATCCCTCCGATGTCGGGTGAATCCCATCCCCTTGATTTAAATGCCGACGAGTTGCCACTCCTTCCAAGAAAAACGGAATCAACGGGACACCATTTTCCTTGGCCAGCCGTTCATACAGAGCAGAAAACTCTCGCGTATATTCATCTCCGTAATTGAGCGGAAGACGCATACCTGCCAATACGACGATCACGCCTTGGGCCTGGAACCGTTGAATGATCGCGTTGAGATTATCATAGGTTTCTTTCAAGGATTGCCCGCGTAGTCCATCGTTGACACCCAATTCCAAAATGACAAGCACCGGCTGGCTTTTTAAAATCCACTCGACTCGTCTCAGTCCTCCAGCCGACGTATCTCCAGACACCCCGGCATTGATGACATCGTACGCAAATCCTTGTTCACGTAACTGCCGAGCTAATTGTTCAGGATAGGCATCACCCAAAGACACCCCAAGCCCCGCAGTTAAGCTATCTCCAAACGCAACAATTCGAGGAAGAATTCTATCCTTGGATTTGTCAGACGATTTCTCCCGTCGAAAAGATCGCACCTGTTCTTGCACTGGTTCAGCTTGAGAATGCTTACCTTGTGACTCAACAAGACTGCCTGGTGTATCCTCTTGAACGTCACATCCCAGCATAGTCAGACAGAAGAGGACAGAGGCTGGTAAGATAATCAAGAACATGAAGACCTGATAGAAAACCCTCCCCCAAGTATCCATTTTATAAATTCCACTCGTTAACCACTGTGCCAGTTCCTTCATCGGATTCACCTGCGTCCCTTTCTTCATCTCCGTCTTCCCAACCCCTGATTTCGGTCAACCAACTTGGCATGCAATTGTCTGCCGGAAACCAGATCGTTCAGATTCTACACAACGTCTCCTTTGAGGTCTCTGCCAAACAAGTCCTTGCGATTATCGGCCCATCAGGCAGCGGAAAATCAACGCTCTTAGGCCTGCTGGCCGGGCTTGATCGACCCACGCACGGCTCCATTCATATTCACGGGACAAACATTACCACATTGGCAGAAGGACCCATGGCACACTTTCGTCGCCAATATATTGGATATGTCTTTCAAGCCTTTCATCTGATCCCTACCTTGACCGCCCTCGAAAATGTTGCACTCCCGTTGGAACTTCAGGGAGTGGCCACCGGCGAAGAACGCGCTAAGACTCTCCTTCAATCCGTGGGGTTGGAACAGCGGTTCAATCATTATCCCGTTCAGCTCTCGGGAGGCGAACAACAACGAGTCGCGTTGGCACGCGCATTTATCGGCCAGCCTCCCCTTCTCCTTGCCGACGAACCCACTGGCAACCTCGACAGCACCACAGGAAGCCGAATCATTGATCTCTTATGGCAACTGCATGAGCAGCATGACAGTACCTTGATACTCGTCACACACGATACGGCTCTTGCCGCTCGCGCCCAACGTATTCTGACATTACGAGATGGAGCCATCGTGCACGACACCGCACTGTCTCATTGATATCCACACCTTCGATTATATGACACCCATTTCTCTCAAATTGGCTTGGCGGGAAACCGCCAGTTCATGGTCTCGTTTCTTTTTTTTGTTTCTCTGTATTGCCTTAGGAGTAGGAGCCATTGTGGCCGTGGATCTGTTTGCCACGAATGTCGAACAGGCCATTTTGGGAGATGCGCGAGGTCTTTTAGGAGGCGATATCGAACTATCCTGGCGACGCACGATGGGCAAAAAGGGCCAAGAGGTGTTGAGTTCTCTCTCTGAACGAAAGATCATCATCTCCCACATTACCGAGCTGGCCGCAATGGCAGCAGTCGAATCAAACGAACCGCATGATCAGGCCAAAACCCCTACCTCGCAACTGGTTGAACTGAAAGCCCTGGATTCTTTCTATCCCCTCTATGGCAAACTCATTGTCGATCCCCCTCAAACATCCGAGCAACTTTTGGCACCCATTCAATCAGGTTGCCGACGGCTCCCCTGCTTTGGAGCGATCGCTCAGAAATCACTGCTCATTCGCCTGAATCTGGGTCTCGGTAGCGAACTGCGTATTGGCCAAGCTAGTTTTATCATCACCGCCGTCCTTGCCAAAGAGCCCGATAAAATTGCCACCGCCTTTAGTTTAGGTCCTCGGCTCATGATTTCCAGAGACGCGTTGGAAACGACGAAACTCGTCCAAACTGGAAGCCGGATTCATGAGCGATACCGGCTGAAACTCCCGGCTTCCACACCTTTGGAACAATGGCTGGGAGAACTTCGAGGGCGCCTCAGTCGAGAAGGCGTTCAGGTCAACTCTTACCGTGATGCCCAACCCCGACTCCGCCGATTTTTAGACCAATTAACGCTCTATCTCGGTCTCATTGGACTCACGATTCTCTTGGTAGGTGGAATCGGCGTTGCCTGTACCATGCAAGGATTTATTACACAAAAAACCCCGATCATTGCCACGCTCAAAACCCTCGGCGCAGATTCTCCACAGATTATAAAAATCTATCTGACACAAAGTCTGCTCCTTGGAGGTATTGGTAGTCTTGTCGGCGGAATACTCGGAACCGGACTCCATCAGGGAATTCCGCTTCTGCTTCAGGGGATTATTCCTGAAACTTTCCCGATATACCCTACACTCACTCCAATTCTGCGTGGCATTGCCCTGGGTACTTTGGCCACGCTGGCTTTTTCCCTGTGGCCCCTGCTGGCTATCCGACATGTATCGCCAGCCTTAGTCTTTCGCCAAGATGTTGACCAGCCGAGGTTTCAAATAGACCAACAACCTTGGACAACCAGATGGATGACGCTTCTGAAAAATTGGTGGAAGGACCGGGTACGAAGAATAACCAGCCTCTTGATTGCAGGGTGTTTGCTAGGGTTAGCCATCTGGCAAGCCCATTCGTTTTCTCTCGGGTTGTTCTTTTCCGGCGCCTTTATTCTCGCTATTTTTGCCTTATTGTGTGGAACTAGTGTCTTATTCTGGACCCTCCGGCATATTCAATTTCCTCAAAAGTTGTTGTTACGCCATGCCACAAATAATCTCCAACGCCCAGGAAATTTCACAAAAGCCATGGCTCTGGCTATTGGAATCGGCGTCATGCTGATGATCACACTCATTACCGTACAACGAACGTTGCTTGACCTCATTGAAGATCAAATCCCTACGAGCGCCCCATCATTTTTTTTCATTGATATCCAGCCGGATCAATATGCTTCGTTCAAGCAAGTGTTAGAAAACCACATTCCAGGTTTACCGTATAACCTGGTCCCGGTCGTGCGATCTCGACTCACCGAAATTGATGGCCGACCCATTAATCCTGAAGAACATAAAGGGAAGCGAAACGGTTGGTATTTCACGAGAGAATATGTCTTGACGACATTCGAATCTCTCCCCAAAGATAATGCCCTGACTCAGGGGCAATGGTGGGAAAAATCTCCCCGCAAATATTCCGTTGACAACCCTCAAGCACTGAACAATGTACCTTTGGTCTCGGTTGAAGAAGATGCTGCGAAACACTTGGGACTGTCGCTGGGGTCCCACATCACGTTCAATATTCAAGGGGTGCCTTTCGTCGCACAAGTCAGCAGCCTTCGCACAGTCGACTGGGGGTCTTTTTCCATGAATTTTTTTATGATCATGGAACCAGGCTCCCTTGATGGGGCACCCATCACGTATATCGCCACAGCCAAGGTCCCAAAAACAGTCGAAATTCCCCTTCAACACGCCATTGTGTCGGACATGCCTAATGTGACAGCAATTCATGTCGGTGATGTCATGGACAACATCGCCAAGATTTTTCGGCAACTCGCAATGGGCATTCAGGCACTCGCGCTCCTCTGCCTCATAACAGGGGGCGTAGTCATGATCGCCGCGATTTCCATCAATCGTTATCGTCGACAACATGAACTTGCCATTTTGAAGGCGCTGGGTGGAGGTCGTGGGC
>QIDY01000384.1 GCA_003228495.1 Nitrospirota bacterium | reverse complement strand
TTTACTTGACATTCCAGCAAAATCTATCACACAAAAGGAATGAGACTATGACGACCACTCGTGTCTTTAAAAGCGGTAATTCTCAAGCGGTTCGAATTCCGAAAAGACTCCAATACCATCGCCTCGATCTGGAACTGGAAATCGAGCGGCATGGCGATGAACTTCGTATTCGTCCCAGGAAACGCCAACTCATGAACGTCGCAAAAAGGTTTGGCGCGTTTTCTAGGAATTTTATGGAGAAAGGACGGGAAAAAGAAACCGATGTCGAACGGGAATCTTTGTGAAATATTTATTAGACACCAATATTTGTATCTACCTGATAAAGCGCTTCCCTCCTGAGGTCCAAGAACGGTTTGCTCAATGTTACGTGGGAGACGTTGGTATTTCGGCCATCACGTTGGCTGAACTGCGCTACGGTGTCGAATGTAGTGGAGAGGAACGTGCCAAAAATGCCAAGGCCTTGCGGAATTTGACGGAAGACCTCTCTGTCATGCCTTTTGAGGAAGTCTCAGCTCATGCCTATGGGGTTCTCAGAGCCACGGCCCCCCAACAAAAAAGTGGGGCATTCGATAAGTTAATCGCCGCGCATGCCAGAGCGCTGAATTGTGTCCTTGTGACAAATAATGAAAAGGACTTTCGGCATTTTCCAGGATTACGAATTGAAAATTGGGTCACCAACCACTCCCTCACCACATAAGAGTCAAATCGACGATGATAGCTTTTCCGCAACCCTGCAAAGAGGAAAATTCAACCCATGAGGGTTCGCGAAAGAATAACTTCACGGAATTCTGACCCAGATTTGGGGTAGATTTTGTCGATTTGAGAGAGCACAACCGGAGGCGTCGCATGGCCGACGTTGAGGATTGAGCGAGTGACAATCGGCCCAAGCTGGCCTGAAGATTGGATGCGGAAATGGGAATTTTTTGTTTCGCGAGCCCTATATTGCGAATGCCTGTTTCAGGCTACAAAGCAATCCTTGACTCCACGTTGCTGAAGGTTCGTTAAGACAGACAGCCACAACTTTGCCCCTCGGTTTCACTCCTCCAGAGCCCCCACAGCTCTTTTTCCCCTTCTAGGGTGAAGCCCACTCCACAGACACCGTTAGATTCTCCTGCTAATCCATCAACTCTTGAATGCGCTGATCCGTTCCGCCTAAGCTCAAATATTTCTTGTAATGGTTTTTGGCTTGTTCAAGATCCTCTTTGTGAAATTCATAGAAAGCTCCGACATTGAATTGTCCTTCCATGGAATCAGGCTGTAATTCGAGCCCCTTGTTGTATGCCTCTTCTGCATGGTCCAGCTGTTTTTGTGTCACCAAAATCACGCCCAAATTAAAATAAGCTTCGGCATCAGCAGGATTCAACTGAGTGACTTGCTGAAAATGTTCAATAGCCTTTTGGGGTTCGTTTTGCTGTTGATAGAGGAATCCAAGATTATAATGGGCTTCTGCATGGTTCGGATCGTTTTGTAAGACATGGTGGTAGGCCTCTATCGCTTGGTTGAGCCGCTGTTGCTGTTCGGCAAGGCGACCTAGCAAATACCATCCTTCGGCATGTTGTGGATCATGTTTCGTCAGGCGTTCCAACAGTTCTTGTGCTTGGGGGCTGTTATTGTTCTGCATGAATTGATACGCGAGATGATACAGCGCGTCCGAGGCGAAAGGTTGTTGCGTGAGAACCATTTGGTATTCAGTAATAGCCTGATCCGTCTCTCCACGTTGATCATGAAATTTTGCGAGGGTCAGGCGAGCTTCCCAGAATCCAGGATAGATGGTGAGGGCCTGCTGGATCGCGTGTTGAGCTTCTTTCATGTGTTCTTGATTCAGGAATAGCAACCCTAAATCATACTGTGCTTGGGCAAAGTTAGGATTTAGCTTGACGGCCTGTTTGAGTGCCGGAATGGCTTGGCTTGGGTCCTGTGTGCGCTGATACTGCACCATTCCCAAGAGATGATGGGCTTCAGGGAAGGCCGGGAATTCTTTGATGGCTTGTTGAAGAAGTGAATCAGCCTGTTGAAGGTTCTTGTTGTGAATGGCTGCAACCGCTTGATGGTATAAGTTGCTAGCTGTATGGCTGAATGCCAACACCGGCCACAAGCCGGCAGAGAGAAAAAGCATTCCCAATATAATAGTTTTGGATGGTCTGTCTTTCATGGGTAAGACCTCGGCAGCAACTCTCGTGCGCGATGCTTACAGGGAACGTTGCTGAGCTTTAAATGGCCTAAATTTCAGTCTGTATATTACGGGGTGGTTTCTGGTTTGGTGACAATGGACATGGTGGTGATTCCACTCAGTCGAATGAGATCCATGACTTTTATGACTTGCCCATGGGGGACTTGTTCGTCTGCATTGATGAGTAATGAGGGATTCGATTCCTTCTGGCGAAGAATGGCTAAACGCCCTTCCAAGTCTTGTAGGGTAATGGTCTCTTTGTTGTAATACAGGGTTCCATTTTGGGTGAGGGTTAAGGAAACGTGTTCAGGAAGATTGTCTGTGCCCGATTCCGCTGTGGGTAAATTCACCGACATACCCTTTTGGAGGGTCATAGACAAGGTGGCAATCATGAAAAACACCAGCAAGAAAAACATGGTGTCGATCATGGGAATGATCTCAATACGGGGTTTCTTTTTAGCAGACGTAGGCAGTCTCATGGCTTGGTCTCGAGGATCTCTTGTTGGAGAGCGGCCTCGGTTTTCGTGGCATAATGTTCGATCTTTTCGGTTTCTTCCTCCATGCGCGCCAGGAAGAAATTGTAAGGAATCAGAGTGGTCACAGCTACGAAAATTCCGGCGGCCGTGCAGATTAGAGCCTCTGCGACGCCGCCAGTGACCGCGTGGGGGTCACCCAAGCCCGATTCAGACATGATGCCAAATGAATCGATCATGCCAATGATTGTTCCCAGAAGCCCCAGCAGCGGTCCCAACGTGATGATGGTATCCAACACGGGAAGGCCACGTTTCATTTTGGTGACTTCTGCGATGGCTGCCGCTTCCATGGCTTTAGAAGGTTGATTGGAGCGTTGTAGCACTCCGGTGGATATGACGAGAAGCACGGGACTGGTTTGATTCTCAGCCAATGCCAGAGCATCGGTGAATTTCTCTTGTTCGATAAGCGATAGCATCTTAGGCGCCAAGCGGCTTGCCCCAAAATTTTTAAAAAAGACGAAGCGTTCAATGCTGATGGTGAGTGCAACGAGAGAGCAGACAAGAATGGGAATCATCATCCATCCGCCGCTGATGAGTAAGTTGATCATGCCCATTCTTGTGTTTTTCTCCGGGGTATTCGAGCGTTAACTGTGGAGATTAAATTTAATCGGAATGTCGACCCACTTGGCGATAGGAATGTTCCCATCTTTGGCCGGTTGAAATTTCCAGTTTTTGACCGCTTTTTGCGCTGCCTGATCCAGCGTTGGATGCCCACAGGTTTTTCGAATCTTTACCTGACCGGGCACACCGTTTGTGTTGATGAATGTACGAACGATCACGGTCCCTTCCCATCCGGATTCTCTCGCCACGCGCGGGTATATCGGCTTTAATGATGAGATGATAGTTGGTCTGGTGGTAGAGGATCCCGAGTGACCAGGTGGTATAGCTTTGAGTGTCGGAGGCGTAGCCAACGTTGGAGGTGCGAGCAGTGAAAAAGATGCCGAGCGTTCTTTCCTGACAATAGGTATCGGTGGCATGACATGATTTACAGCATTTTGTCGAGTTTTAACCGATGACAAAAATGGTGCTGTCAGTTTGGCTTGCGTGGGAACCCGCATTTTCATCATGTTCCTGGTTTTCAAGGCTTGTGAGGCATGGCTATCTTTTAAGATGGGTTTGGCTAGGGCGGGTGGGGTCATGGGATCCCGTTTCACGGTAGGTGGTGGTTTAAGGGAAGCCTGTAACGGTACTGGAGGCTGTGCCAAATTTGTTCGTGTTGGAGGCATAGGCGGGGGAGTCACTGTCTGTATGGTGGCACGTGATTGCATGGGTGGCACAGGATTTTGCGGTGTCTGAGGAACTTGTGGAGTTGGCAATAACCTTACCTGAACTGTTGGAGTTTCATCTTTCACAATTTTGGATTGTGGCCAATAGGATAAACCAGCCACAAACAGTCCATGCAGCAGAAGGCTGCCTAGCGCACTAAGAAAAAAAATGCGGTTGTCTGAAAACCGATAGGGAAAGGTGGCAGTCACGACCCTACCTTTTTCAAGAGTTTGGCAATGCGTTCATCTTGTCCACCCAATTTCACGTATTCTTTGTAATATTCCAGAGCCTTTTTCGGGACATTATAATGAAACTCGTAAAGCAGTCCTAAGTTGTAATGGGCTTCCGACAAACGAGGATTAAGGGCTAAGGCTGTCTGATAGTGTTCTTCCGCTTGTTTTAATTTTGCAAGGGCAGTATAGACCACACCTAAATTAATATGGGCTTCAGGATTGTCTTGATCCAGGCGGAGAACATTTTTAAAGGCTTGGGCTGCTTCTGTGTATTGCTCTTGTTGTTGGTACAAGATGCCCAGATTGAAATAGGGGTCTACCAGCTTCTGTTGAAGCGTGACGACTTGTTGATAGGCATGAATGGCTTTTTCCGTTTGGTTGGTTTGTTGAGCCAATGATCCAGTCATTAACCAGCCGTTTACATGGTGCGGGTTCTGAGCTGTCAGTTGCTCGACATAAGGTTGAGCCTGTTCGAGATGCCCCTGTTGTACCAACCAAAAAGCCAGGCCGTAAAGAGAGTCAGCTTGATAGGGGGCCAATTCCAAGACCTTACGATGGGTGTCGATAGCTTTGGTGGCTTCTTGTTGCTGGTCGAACAGGGCGGCGAGTGCGGTCCAGCTCTCCAGATATTTCGGGTAGATGTTTGAAGCCTGACGAAAGGCCTGTTCCGCTTGCTCGAATTTCCCCAGATCTTGAAAGACAAATCCCAAATCAACATAAGCTTGGGCAAATGAGGGATAGGTTTTGACCGATTGTTGCAGCGCGGCAATGGCTTCTTCCGGTTGGTGCAGTTGCGTCAAAATTAAACCAAGGAGGTGGTGTGCTTCCGCATAGTTGGGATAGAGATGAATGGCACGCTCCAAGGGAGCTTTAGCAGAACTCCATTGATTGTGTTGGTATGCGGTATAGGCTTGGGCCAGGAGATCTTGAGCTTCCCCGGCATGGGTGCATGGTTTTGGGCTGAGGATCAAAAGCAAGGTGCAAAACAAGAAGAAGTGGGTGTATCGAATAGGACTCATCTGTTTTTCCTTTTGAGTGCACTGGAGTACATTTACTTCACCAAATCAAATTGAATAGGAATGTTGACGGTGGATGCTACTGGAAAACCACCGTTTTTCGCAGGTTGAAACTTCCATTGCGTGGCAGCCTTGATCGCGCTGTCATCGAGTAGGGGATACCCTGAACTTTCATGGATCGCGGCACGTTCCACGGTTCCGGTGGGCTGGATAGATAAACGTAGAATGACCCGTCCATGCCAGCCTTCTTGGCGAGCCCGTCGCGGATACGGCGGGCGATCCGTTTTTAAAGGCCTGACAGGTGTGAAGATATTCCCTGTTTTGGCGGTTTGATCCAGAAGGATTCTTGAAGGAGTTGGGATCTGCTTGACCAGCTTCTGTTCCGGGCGAGACAGGTGTTCAGTCACGTTCTGATAAAGTCGGGGATGGATTTCCGGAAGAGCGAAGCTCAGGTCACGTGGTGCATACTCCACGACCGTTCCAGTTATTTCAATTACATCAAGCATTTGGATCTCTTCTTCCACATTATTGTCCATGCCTTGAGTGAGTGAGAATGGGTACAAGAGCAATACCCCTATGCACCAAAAGAAAATACTGGAACTTGAGGTCAATCGAGACAAGAAAAAAGGCCTGGGCATGGGTACGTCTTAGTAGGCTGCAGCTGTTTAGGTCGTGCCGTTTATATTAAAGAATTTGACAAATCCTGTCAGGAAACTTACGCCTTGCTCCAGTCCTCCATTAAAATCTTGGACCAGCGGAACTTGAGAGTA
>QIDY01000012.1 GCA_003228495.1 Nitrospirota bacterium | reverse complement strand
GATCAATGATCCATTTGGTGGCATGAGCCGGAATGTCTTGCAGCCCTTGTTCTTCACTTAGAATTTGATGTTCTGGAAAGGCATGCTGGATGGTGGCAATAATGACTTTTTCAGAATGTAAATCGGCTTCGGTGACGAGGTTAATGGCCTGCTCTTTCTTATGAATTTGGAATCCTTTTTTTGCGTAATCGAGAAGGATAGCGCCGCCTTGTTTTGCCGCTAGAATGGCGATCTGGGTGATGGTCTGAAATTCGATAGAGGAGAGAGACATTGGGATTAATGAAGCATAGTTGAAATTGGGATAAATCCCAATGGCGAGCGTGTGATGTGTCCGATGTTTGAAGAAAAAAGGCAAAAAACACGCCGGGAGCAGGTGGCCCTACCCCCGGCGGTACTACTGGCGGGAACTACAGACTACTTCTTCTTTGTTTTCGCTTTGGCTTTCGGTTTAGCGGAGGCCGCTTTTTTCTTGGGAGCGGCTTTCTTTTTCGTTACTGCCAAGTCACTCACCTCCTTTCTCCTAGAAGGGAACTCTTGTGTCGTTGCCCTGTCAGATGGCTTTGGTCAAGGGCTTGTTGTGATTGACTTCGAACGTATTGGGTCCCACCTTGCGAAACCGAGGGTCTCGTTTTAACGAGGTGGCAATGGATGTCACCGGCGTTTTCCCTCGAATGGGCATGCCACCTTCTTTGAGCCGTTGATACAGATCTTTTGCATGAAGTGGGCGACCTATCTCTTGCAAAACCATGTACACCGCATCGGGGACGCTTCGTCCGACATACTTACTCCGGCCCAAGAGAATCTCCCGCGATTTGGCCGCGACGTCGATGTCAGATGGCGACACGTCCCCCTTTTCATGAGACGCGATTTGGATTGAGAGGCTGGCCAGTTTCGCTTTGTCAGCTTCCACTCGATACAGAGTTTTGGCCAACTCCAAGTATCTCTCAACCGATGCAATCTCATCACCTAATTGTTCCCGCTTTTTTTGGAGCTCTTTGCGTTTGCGTTCATACACACTGATCCGTTGTTCCAAGCCACCAATGATATCTTCCAGTTCATCATTCTGATTCTCCATTTTTCAAACCCCACCATATATGGTTAACAATTTTATTCATGTTTTAAAGCAAAGTCAATAAGCAAGCTTTAATTTTATTTTTCATGTGCATCTTCTTTAAATGATGCAAATAATGATTTTGATAATTAGATCGTATGAAATGTTTGTGCATTCGTATTGATGTCATTCATGGTCCGTCTGGAGGAAGCCAATTAGAGGTAGAGTATAATTGTTATTATATCAATATCTAGTGGTCTCTTGAAATTATCTCAAACAATGTTGAATTGTTTGGGGCAATATTTTGTTTTGCCAAGCTTAGGTTTTCGGTATTTTTGGAACGAACGTTTTGAAAGTGTAAGAAGGAAAATTTTGTCCGGCTGCCAGGGAAACCGAAAAGCTAAAAAATGAAATATTTATACCAATGGTTGGTTGATCAAAATCCTCTATATGTAGCCGGTTAAAAATACCTAATATTAAAAACGTATTTTTGCAATGTTTTTCCGGAAAACCTTGATTGCATGGGATTGGAGAGATGGTATGATCTGCCATTGTTTTTGAAAATACATTGAGCATCCTATGGAACTGAATACGCCACTTGTGAATCTTCTGGCCCTCAACCCTCAAGAACTTGGGGAGTTGGTGCAGGGCCTTGGTTGGCCGCGCTATCGGACTCACCAAATTTTGAAATGGCTCTATCAGCATCGAGTGTTCGATATTGATGCGATGACCAACTTGTCCAGGGTTGACCGGAAACGCTTGCGGCAGGTGGCCACTGTTCAACGGGAAGAGGCGATCTCTCGGCGGATTGCTCGTGATGGCACGGGGAAATTTTTATGGCGTCTGGAAGACGGCCTGGCTGTTGAAACGGTGTTGATCCCGGAAGAACGGCGGCGTACGTTGTGTGTGTCTTCTCAGGTAGGATGCTCGTTAGATTGCGGGTTTTGCTTAACGGCTCAGATGGCAATCAAACGGAACTTACGTGCCCATGAAATTGTGGGACAAGTGTTGAACGTGCAAGCCGATCTTCCTGACGGTGAACACCTAACCTCTTTGGTCTTTATGGGGATGGGAGAGCCGTTGATGAATTTTGATGCGGTGGCCGACGCCATTCAGCGAATCACCAATATGGAGTGGGGATTAGGCTTTTCCCCTCGGCGCATTACCGTGTCAACGGCAGGATGGATTCCGCAGTTTCCGGATGTTCGGCGCTTAGGAGTAAATTTAGCTATTTCATTGAATGGAACGACGAATGCGCAACGTGACCATCTGATGCCGGCGGTGAATCGGCGGTTTAATCTGGAAGCATTGCTGAATGCCTGTCGTGACTATGTGAAGTCTAGTGAGCGACCATTGACCTTTGAATATGTCTTACTCGCCGGCATCAATGATACTCCTGAGGATGCGAATCGATTGGGTTCTTTGTTGCGCGGCCTTCGATGTAAAGTTAATTTAATCCCCTTTAATGAGTTTCCTGGCAATCGTTTTCATCGGCCAACTTCAGATGTCATTGATACTTTTCAACAGATTATCCGACGTCGTGGACTTGATGTGTTTCTTCGCAAAAGCCGTGGAGAGGATGTCTTGGGAGCTTGTGGGCAATTGGGCCGATCAGCTTCAGCGGTGCTGGGAACATTAACGACTCATTCCAAAAGAGGCCTTCCAATTTATGCTGAGTTTTGAACCAACCCTACAACACAAATACGACAATCTCCAGAAAGTTTTGCAACACCTGGGATCGGTGGTGGTTGCCTTTTCCGGAGGAGTGGATAGCGCCGTGGTGTTGAAGGTGGCTGTTGACATTCTTGGAGAATCAGCCAAAGCGGTGATTGCGGCTTCGCCCACCTTACCAGCCAGTGAGCTGGAAGATGCGCATCAACTTTGTAGGGCAATTGGCGTCCCTCTACAAGTCGTGGAAACCGACCAATTAGCTATCGAGGCCTTTGTGCAGAATGATGCAACGCGGTGTTTTCATTGCAAAACGGATCTCTATCAGTGGCTTTCTCGCATTCGGGAGTCCGTAGGTTTTCATGCCATCGTCGATGGCACCAATATCGATGATTTGGGTGAAGACCGACCCGGTATTCAAGCTGGTCGGCGGTTAGGTGTGCGAAGCCCCTTGTTAGAGGCGGAATGTAATAAGTCCGATATTCGCCAATTGGCTCAGGCTTTGGGTTTAGCCAACTGGAATAAACCGGCAGCGGCTTGTCTGTCGTCTCGCATTACACGAGGGGTTTCCATTACGAAGACCGCGCTCTCTCGCGTGGAACAGGCAGAGGGAGTTCTGTTGAAAGAGGGTTTTACGCAGGTTCGTGTTCGTCTGAATGGAGAGACGGCTCGAATCGAAGTCGAGCCTTCAGAGATTGCGATGCTGACAGAGGAGACTCGACGATCTCGGGTGCTCACGGCTTTTAAACAGATTGGCTTTCAAACCGTAACTGTTGATTTAGAGGGCTACCGTGCGGGCGGGGGGAATTAGGGACCGGATCTTTGGATGGCGAGCAGACGAAAAAAGAGGGAAGTGACACTTCCCCTTTGATATGTTGCGGAGGTTGCCGAGCTCATTACCTTGGCGCCAGATAACTAAACAACAATGAATATTGTTGGGGAAATGGCCAGGGATTAGTTTTTTGAATGTGCCGCGACTTCGGCTAAGGCTTCTTGAGCAAAGCGACGATGATCGTCATCCGACAAGCTGCGACCAATGACTTTTTCCGCCACTAAGATGGCTAATTCAGCAGTTTGGTCTTTGATATCTTGCAGGGCTTTCCTCCGTTCCCGCTCAATGTCTTGAGTTGCCTCTTCTTTGATTCGCTCCGAGTCGGCACGAAGTCGTTGCTGGTTTTCATCGAGCAATCGTTGAGCCTTTTGCTTTGCCTCGGCCATGAGCGCTTCTGCCTCTTTGGCCGATGCCTGTAGCTTTGCCTCGTATTCCTTCAGCTTTTGCTCTGCCGACGCTCGATTTTGCTCTGCCTGATCAAGACTCTCGCGAATTTTCCGTTCTCGAGTCTCGAGTGTTTCCAGAATCGGGGGAAATGCATATTTGTAGAGCACCCAGAATAGGATTCCAAACGACAGAATTTCCCAGAAAATCAACGACGAAAAGAAGTGTGAATCAAATTGTGGCATAGCTCATTTGCCCTTTATCCTTTGCCCATGATGATAAAGGCAATGACGAGTCCGTAGAGTGCGATCGCTTCAACTAATGCGAACCCAATCCACATATACTTGCCGACTCGAGCTTCTGCCTCTGGCTGACGGGCGACGGCTTCGATCATCTTCCCGAAAATATACCCGATGCCAATACCGGCACCGGCAAAACCTGCGGCCGCTAGGCCCATTCCCAAAAGTGCTGCTGCTGCAGAATCCATTGTAGTGTGATCCTCCCGGTTTAAAAGGGACTAAAAGTAAAGTAATGATTGTTTCTCATGATCCGAACGTGATTAGTGCAGATGAATGGCATCGCCAATGTAGACACACGTTAAGACGACAAAAATATAGGCCTGAATAAAGGCGATACCCACTTCTAGGCCATATAAGACGATGGTAAACGAAAAAGGCAGCCATCCAATGAGGAGTCCGCCTGCAATCGTCAACCCGAATAACACTCCAAGAATGACATGCCCTGCCGTCATATTGGCAAATAATCGCACAGCCAGAGAGATGGGTCTAGCTAATTGGCTGATGAGTTCTATCGGAATCATCAATGGGAGGAGCCATCCGGGTGTTCCGGGAGGGACCAGAATACCTAGAAACTTTGCTCCATGTAATTGAAAGCCGATGACGAGGCTAAGACCATAGACCGCAATGGCGAAGACTCCCGTCACCACAATTTGACTGGTAACGGTAAAGGAGCCTGGAACGAGTCCGAGAAGATTACTAAATAAGATAAAGAGAAAAAGTGTACTGATGAAGGGAAAGTATCGCATTCCCGATGGGCCCATGGTGTCCTGGATGATGCCGCGAATAAAATCTACGAGCAATTCAGCCAGGCTCTGGAGCTTAGAAGGGACCAGTGATTTGGCGGCGCCCGCTTTCAAGAGAAACACCGAGGCCACGCCGACAACGATCCACATCAGCAAGACGGCCTTATTGACGGAAATGTCAAGACCGAAAAGAGAAAGCGGGATGAAAGTATGAAGCTCGAAGGAATGTAACGGATCTTCCAAAACTGAACCCTGTGTCTTGCTGCTATGCTCCCCACCGCTGGGCTGCGCGGTAGGCGTTGCGAATTCCAGCGATCAATCCTAAAACCAACCCAACCGACACACCCCATGGTGTGGAATCAAACACATACGAATCAACTAACCATCCGAGGAATCCACCGACGATAAGGGCGGCAAGAAGGTCCGTCCCCACTCGCATTGCCTTCCCCAGCCCCGCAAAAACTGGATCCTGAGAAGGTGCCATTTGTTAGACCGACAAGACGAGTTGTTGGGAGGGCCTACATTCAAACAAAATTTCCTAAATCTTGTCAAGGAAGGGAGTCCTATTTTTATGAATTATGGTAGAGTATGGCTATCCGTGAATGTGTTTTGTGGGCCCATAAAGAATTTCAGCCTGTGAGTCATTTCCGTATTCAGTCTTTTAAAAAATCGGCAACCAAAATGTTTAAAGACATGTTGTCCTTTCTGATTCTTCTTGGTTTTGCCCTGAGTGGAACTCTTGCCCTGGGCAATCCATTGGTGGATGATCTCCCTGACTTAACCGGCGGGGTAGTACCCGTCGTGCAATATAAAGGTTCCGATGCTCTTTCCGGGACAGGGCTAACCTCCGTGATGGAAGTGGAATATATCGTCAAAGTGAAAAATCAAACCGGCGATCCCGTTGTTGCGGATTCATTAATTCTCGTTGTGGATAGTGTGAGAGAAATAACAGGCCATGACATTTCTGATCGTGTGAAAATTGAGGGGTTCGATGGAATGACTGCAGATGGCAAGCCGTTTTTCCGTATTCCAAGTTCTGATAAAGAG
>QIDY01000213.1 GCA_003228495.1 Nitrospirota bacterium | reverse complement strand
CGGCCAATCCGACCTATCTGGATGTGTTCATTCCTCCTGGTCGTTCCTTTACACAATCCGTTCCTCAAGGACACACGGCCTTTGCCTATGTATTTGAAGGAAAAGGGGCATTTGTAGAGGATGAAGAAGGATCACAAAAATTGATCGCACAAACCAAACTGGTTGTGTGGGGGGAGGACGGGGATTTGGTGAAGATCGTGACAGGCGAGAAAGCGGTCCGATTGTTACTTATTTCCGCCCAGCCTTTGGGTGAACCGATTGCCCGATATGGGCCCTTTGTCATGAATACTAAAGACGAAATTGAACAGGCATTATTGGATTTGAAGCAAGGGACGTTCATTTGGCAAGAAGAACAGGCGTCATTATGATGCAAGCCCAATTTCCCAATGAACAAACATCAGATGGTCAATATGATCGTCAAGAAGACGAATTTCGTGATTGGGTGACAGATGATGGGAGCTCCGGCTATCCCGCCACCAAAGGACGCTATCATCTTTATGTTTCATTGGCTTGTCCATGGGCGCATCGAACGATTATTGCTCGAACAATCAAAGGACTCGAAAATGCTGTGGGGATGACCGTGGTAGATCCTATTCGTGATGACCGAGGATGGGCTTTTCGAAATGGGCCAGGGCATACCACAGATTCGGTCAATGGATTTCAGTTTCTGAGCGAGGCCTACGTCGCAACCCACCCTCATTTTCAATCGCGTGTGACTGTGCCGGTGTTGTGGGACTCTGAAACACACAGAATTGTCAATAACTCCGATGACGATATTATGCGCATGTTTAATCAGGCATTCCATCGATTCACCGAAAGCCCAATTGACTTGTATCCAAAAGATCTGCAGCAGGAGATTGATGAACTGAACGCGCTCATTTATGAGAACGTGAATAATGGTGTGTATCGCGCGGGGTTTGCGACATCCCAAATCGCCTATGAACAAGCGGTGAGAAAGCTCTTCGATGCGCTGGACCACATGGAGATACGACTCTCCACTCAGCTGTATCTGTTTGGCAACCGTATCGTTGAGACCGATTGGCGGTTCTTCGTGACCTTAATCCGGTTTGATGCAGTCTATCATGGACATTTTAAATGCAATCTTCGTCGTATCGTGGATTATCCCAATCTCTTTGGGTACCTAAAAGACCTGTATCAGCAAAAGGGAATCGCCGACACTGTCAATTTCGATCACATCAAACGCCACTACTACATGACGCATGATGACATAAATCCCACGGGCATTGTACCGCTTGGACCTGATCAGGACCTTCTCGCTCCCCCTGCGAGAGAAAGATTATAGGAAGCCAAACATTATCCGTTTTTATTAACGACTGAACCGAAAGGAGTCTGAACCATGAGTATCAAAACTCAAGTTCAAGCGGTAATCGATGGAATTTTGGCAGGAAAGATTTTAGAAACATTTGATGCGTACTATGCAGATGATGTGGTCATGAGCGAAAATCGAACAGAGGAGCGGGTTGGAAAATCCGCTAATCGAGAATATGAAATAAAATTTCTCGAAAATGTCCAGGAGTTTCACGGTGCGCAAGTTGGCAAAGTGATTGTAGATGGCGATCATGCTGCAGTTGAATGGTCCTTTGATATTACGTTTAAAGATGGTAATCGTGTGAACATGCAGCAGGTAACGGTGCAAACCTGGAAAGACGGAAAAATCATCCGTGAAGATTTCTACCATGGTTGAGAGAGTTGCCTAAATAATGATGGGGAATGGTTCAACAACAACCTCTGATAAATTCTCTATCTTCATCCCCTTGCCAACCAGGGTAAATTCTAATAGGGAGATTCTCTCTTAGAGCCTTCACTCCACTCAAAGACGATCAATTGCCGGGGGCCTTAGTTGGTATTTGGAGGATGTTATACCTTGCAAAGAATGTGGGGCAGCGAGTACCGTAGGGCCTTAACAAGCACCATCATCAAATAAATGAGAAAGAGGAGTGATTTCATGGGGGAGTTTCAGTATCAGGAACTATTTGAGCATGCTGGGGATACGACCACCTATCGCAAGCTCACGTCTGACTATGTCTCTACGACCACCTTCGAGGGACAAGAAATAGTAAAAGTAAAACCCGAGGCTCTCACGCTGTTGGCACGTGAGGCCATGGATGACGTCTCGCATTTGCTGCGATCGAGTCACCTCAAACAATTGGCCAAAATTCTGGACGATCCGGAAGCTTCCAAGAATGATCGGTTTGTCACGTTGGAGCTGCTCAAGAATGCCAATATCGCTGCCGGGCGGGTGCTACCCGGTTGTCAGGATACGGGAACGGCCATTGCCTTGGGATATAAAGGACAGCAGGTCTTCACGACTGCCGATGACGCCGAAGCCATTTCCCGGGGTATCTTTGAGGCCTATAATACCCGCAATCTGCGCTATTCGCAGATGGCTCCTCTCGACATGTACACCGAAAAAAATACCGGTAATAATTTACCGGCACAGATCGACCTCTACGCTGAGCCGGGGGCCGAGTATCACTTTTTGTTTATCGCCAAGGGTGGCGGCTCGGCGAACAAGACCTTTCTCTATCAAGAGACCAAGGCCCTACTCAATCCAAAATCTCTGCTCTCATTCGTCGCAGGAAAGATTCGTACGTTAGGAACTTCCGCTTGTCCTCCGTATCACTTAGCGTTCGTCGTGGGCGGCATGTCGGCAGAGTTCACGTTGAAAACCGTCAAACTTGCCAGTTGCCATTATTTAGATGATCTGCCCACCTCGGGGAATAACCAGGGCCGCGCGTTTCGAGACCTGGATTTGGAGAAACAAATCTTTCAGCTGTGTGCGGAGACCGGTATTGGCGCTCAGTTTGGCGGGAAATACTTCGCGCACGACGTGCGGGTCATTCGCCTGCCGCGACATGGTGCCTCCTGCCCCGTTGGTTTAGGCGTGTCCTGTTCAGCGGATCGGCAAATTTTAGGCAAGATCACCAAAGATGGTGTTTTTCTCGAACAACTCGAAACCAATCCTGCGCAATACCTCCCGGAAGTGACGGAACAGGACTTGGACGGTGACGTTGTCAAGATTGATCTGAATAGGCCTATGCCGGAAATCTTGGTCGAACTTTGCAAGCATCCAGTGGCTACTCGATTGTCCCTCACTGGGTCAATCGTCGTTGCGCGAGACATCGCTCACGCACGCTTGAAAGAACGATTGGATGCAGGGCACGGATTGCCACAATATCTCAAAGATCATGTCGTGTATTACGCTGGCCCGGCGAAAAAACCCGAAGGTCATGCCTCAGGTTCTTTTGGCCCCACTACCGCCGGTCGTATGGACTCCTATGTGGATCAGTTTCAAGCAGAAGGCGGCAGTATGGTCATGCTGGCCAAAGGTAACCGCTCAAAACAAGTGCGTGATGCTTGTGGAAAGTATGGCGGATTTTATCTAGGTTCAATTGGTGGACCTGCTGCGCGCCTGGCCGAACATAGTATTAAAAAAGTAGAAGTCCTGGAATACGAAGACCTCGGCATGGAAGCTGTGTGGAAAATCGAAGTCGAAGACTTCCCGGCTTTCATCGTCATCAATCACGAGGGTAAGGACTTTTATGCCGATCTGGCTACTGAGCGACGACCGGCCCTTGTCCAGGTGAGTGACTCAGGAAAAAAGTAAGACAAGAAAGAAAAGGGAGAAGACTGGCTATTCTGAGAAACACGAAATAGTCGAGTGCAACCGGCGAGATCATTCGGTTATAAAAAGTTCCTGACACCTTTTATTTCAGCGGGGTTGGTCTAGGGAATGTGGGCGATCGACTGCCTATGTCGATGGGAACTCCATTAAGGCTTATGCCTCAATTGTGAGCTAGTTCACCGTTGCAAAGAACGAAACAAGGCAAAGAATGTAGGAATGAAAGATTGAAGTAATTCACAGAATATTTTATTGTCCCTGAAATATGGTTTCTTTACATAATTCCAGGGCTCAATAATATGAAGATGGGAAAACTCTTTTAGGTCGAATAACTTCAAATTAATAGAGAGACCATTGGCTTTCTTGCCCATCCGTCTTGGGTAACGATTTGCATCCCCATCATGGGGAGAGGAGGGTTCCATGGCTTCGTCGTTAAAGGTGCTTATCGTTGATGATGATCCGGACATTGTCACGTTTTTGGAAGACTTTTTGTCGGCTAAGGGGTACAACATTCTTACGGCCTATTCCGGGGAGCAGGGTTTGAACTATGTCTACACAGAAGACCCCGATCTTATTCTGCTGGATGTGGTGATGCCCGGTATGGACGGGTATGCAGTCTGCCGCCAAATTCGCCTCAATCCCCTTACGACTCTCCTTCCTGTGGTGATGATGACAGGAATTCACCCAGAAGAGCGGATCAAGGGTATCGATGTGGGTGCTGATGATTTCTTGACCAAACCTATTAATCAGGATGAGATGTTTGCGCGAGTCCGCTCGCTTCTCAGGATCAAAGAGCTTCATGACGTGATCCAAACCCAAGCTACCCAACTAGCAAAATGGAATAAGGAACTTAAAACCAAATTGGATCATGAGACCAGGCTAGCCGATGTCACGTGCATGCTCGGAGATATTGGTCATGAGGTCAAAAATATGCTGATGCCCGTATTAAGTGGAACAGAACTATTGCAGACAGAGCTTGATGAATTTTTCCAAAGCCTACCCTCGCCGGTTTTGGAAAAGGCCAAAAACAGCCAGCGGATTTGTGAGGATATTATCGACATGGTGACCCGCAGTGCCCAACGTATCCAAGATCAGGTCAAGGAAATTGCTGATTGTGTAAAGGGTTTGACGTCGCCCCTCCAACTTAGCCCCTGTGACCTTAGCAAGGTGGTGGAAACAGTCTATAAAACTCTGCAGGTGCTGGCCGTCAAGAAAGGCATTACGCTGCAAGGGGAGAATTTGGAGTCCCTTCCGCACATTCAGGCCGATGAGGGACGGTTATTCAAGGCGTTCTATAACCTAGTGAACAATGCCATTGCTGAAATGCCGCAGGGAGGATCGGTCACCATACAGGGTTTCGAAGATTCGTCGAACAGCTGTATTCAAGTGGCCGTGGTAGACAATGGCCGGGGGATGCCGGTGGAAATTCGTGATAGTCTCTTTTCCACAAGAGTTGTAAGTCGAAAGGCAGGTGGTACGGGCCTGGGCACCAAAATTGTGAAAGATGTGATTGATGCCCACGGAGGAACAATTACGGTGGAAAGTGAGGTGGGTATAGGAACCACCTTTCACCTTCTTCTTCCCTATTCCCCGCCGGATAGTTTACAGCCGAAACATTAAGGGGAGGCGTTTTTCACGAATAAAGAACCAAAATGTTTTACTAAGAAACTTGGATTCAACTTGTAAGTGCAACGGTTAATGATGTGGTCGTGCCAAAGAATACCTCATGTGGCGTACGATAGCCGAGCGTCTTTCTGGGTCGGTGGATTTAGGCCGTTCATGAGGAATCTCCTCCTATTTGAATATGCCTCTCTCTCCCTGATTCTTCCTCCATGATGATCGTCTAGGCATCGTGTCGTTAAAATACTTTCGTGATTCTGGTAGCATTGAGATAGCCCAGAAGAATGTCACGTCTGGAAACAATCCCCACAAGGCGGCCCACTTTGTTTACAACAGGCATTCGAATCAAATGTTTAGCTTCTAACTTTTGCATGATGTCCATAGCCGGTGTCTCTGGTGAGACGGTGATGGGATTCGGTGTCATCAAGTCCTCAGCCTTAATGGAGGCGAGGTGCTTCTCCTCCTTTACGGCATGCAGCAAATCGAACTCGCTTACAATGCCCAGGAGATGATGACTTTGGTCCACAATCGGAACACTGCCGAATCCTCCTTCGGTCAGCGTTTGGGCTAAAGACTCCCCATCATCTCCCGGTTGATGGGAAAACACGGCATCCTGCATAAATTGTTCGGCTATGAGCGTTTTAAAATCACGAGCTCCAACAATGAAATCCACACGTCGCATGGCTTGCCCTCCTTGTTGGTAGAAGATAAGACACTACTTCACCCCTGTCCCAAAATCCTGGCGGAATCAGCTTTGGCTTTCGTTAGTTCCCTCCAACCTTCCACACTCCCCAAGCTATCAGGCTGAAAAAAATCCCTTCTGTTAACCCTTCTGCCCAACCGGATATCTTGGGGCTACACAGGCTTTTATACTCATTAACCCCTTTCGTTCTGTTTGCATGGCTCCTCCTCCTTTTGTTGGGCATCTCCAGTAACCTGTTCGTTTTTCTTTGGATGACATTGGTTTCACAATGTCATTCACTATTTTTCGAGCACAAAATACAAAAGCCTTCCGGGGATGTAATTTCCCGAAAGGCTTTCCTACTGATACATCGAACTGGGGTTACCAAACGACGTCCTACCCCATGGCTCGTTTCCTCAACAGTTATTTTTTATGAGAATGTTAGCATGCTCCTTTTGGAATACAAATGTAAAGGGGGGGCTCCCTCCGGCCAGCCACGGCAGTGGTCCCCTATAAGACTCTCCTCTTTTCCCTTTAAAGCCCTAGCTCAGCTGTGATACCGGCTAAGGCCCTTGTTTGTAGATAATCCCTGCTATCATCA
>QIDY01000025.1 GCA_003228495.1 Nitrospirota bacterium | reverse complement strand
GTTTGGCCGCCAAGATCTGCTGGGCAGATCGCGGTTTTCTTCGGAGAGTCTGGAGATGAAAGTTTGGGAATAAGGGTGTTGAATGTTTCATCGCACACTATGCCAGTTCCCTCATGTTTTTGCAGCTGTTTTTTCATGCAACAAGGGCTTAACTTAGTGCCATTCGGGTCAGACTTGATTAAGTTGCCTATCTTGAAGCTCGTGTGTAAGACCAAGTATCAGGTCGCAGAAGTGGCAACTTTTTTGGCTGCCATCCCTCAATAAGAAAAGGGGAGGAGGTAGGTTAATAAACTTAGCCAAGTCTGACACCATTAATTATTCTGAATTTCTGATTCATTTCATTACTTATCAATTCAAATGAACGCCATCCTGACCAGGTCATGTTTGAAATGATCAACCACCGTCATGAATCCTACGCACAGGAACGAACTGATTGCGATGATGAGAAGGATTTCTGCGGCCAAGAGCCGGGCAATGGTCATGCGACCGCATCCCAGCTTGAAAATCGTGCCAATTTCCCGTTGCCGTAAACGTAGCGACAGCGCAAATACGAGGATGATAGCCAGCATTGTCGCGATTTCAACTAACACAATGATGGCGTCAATGACATTCTTAATCTGAAAAATATTTTGAAGGAACCCGTCAATGACTTCTGCCGGTTGAACGATTTGGGTGCGGGTATCCTGAGAAACATACCGGCCACGTAGCAGTGTCCCGGATTTTTGATCTATGGGGACCGCAATGCTCGCGGTCAGACGGTATTGCGAAGGGTCTCCGTGAAAATGAAATGAATCGAGATTGATCTCGCTAATCTCTGTGTACAGACGGAGCTTGGCATTGGCGGTGACATCCTTTTCTGTTCGATTGAGGAGGAGGCTTGAGTCCGGATTTTTCACAAGATCTTGATGCCCATGGCCGAGCCCCTCAATAATCTAGGTGGTTTTGAGATCCACAAATACCGCAAAATCATCCGATGTATGGGATTTTGCCAAGATTCCCACAACAGGCATTTTCAGAGGATACAGTCCGGCCAGGTCAAAGGGGTTTTCGGGCGAAGATACCAAAAAATCCCCAGGTTTCAACTCAAGCTCTTTCGCGACCTTCGCGCCTACAACCGCTTCGCCGATAATAGCGAGCGAACGCCACTTGGCCATTTCTAACCCACGAAAATCAAAGTAATCCATTGTGGTCCCGACAATGGGGTATCCCCGGGCTTGAAACCTGGCATACATGGGTATCGGCAAGGCAAGAGCGGAGTCTTCGATCCGGTCAACCTCTGCCATGGTCATGAGTTCCGGGACTTCATCCACGAAATACAACGTGTTCATCACCAAGTCGAGCGCGCTTCCTTTGACGCCAATGACCAGGGGGGTGGAAACGGCACGGGACATGAGTTGCCGCTCACTTTCATCCAGCAACAATTGTAAGGCAAGGGGGAGAAACGCAATGAGCGTGATGCAGGCAATAAGCGTGACCGTTTTGATCTTGTTGAAACACGCATACCGCCATGCGATGTAGAGACTGTCGATCACGATGCTCCCCTACGGAAAAAGTATTGGAATGTATTCATAGCCAAAGATCGCCGAAGGCAGAATTTACAGTGTATCTCCTTTCATGAGAACATAGGTAGTCCTGATTAACATGTGGATATTATGGCAAAATGGGTTTCCCTTGGGTTGAAAATAGATTGTGCTATCCTGCTAAGGTAGCTTGCAGTATACATAGAAGTTAACGAGGCATTTAGATTTATCCCTCCAACGAAATAGTGAGGAAATGAAAACTCAGCGCATCTATCTCGACACATCGGTAATCGGGGGATGTTTTGATGACGAATTTAAAATGTGGTCCATCACATTAATAGACGATATACGCAGTAGACTCTTTCGCGGCGTAACATCGGAAGTCGTCGAAGCTGAAATTGCCGATGCACCTAAGAATGTGCGCGAGAAGTTTATAGAAATCCTTAACATGAATCCTGAAGTTTTAAGAATCAACGCAGAAGTAATTGGATTGGTGGATATTTATTTAGAGCATAAAATCCTGGCAGAGAGATTTCGTAACGATATGTTGCATATTGCCCTGGCCGCCATAGCAGATGTGGATATACTCGTGAGTTGGAACTTCAGGCATATCGTACGGTATGACAAAATCCGGCAGTTTAACGCCGTCAATTTGGAGCAGGGCTATCATACTCTTGATATATATTCACCACGGGAGGTGGCGAGTCATGGAAAAGATTGACGCTGTTGAAATGGTCCGCAAAATTCGGGACAAACAACACGAGGATATTGCAGGCAAGTCTCCGCAAGAAATTATTGACTATTTTCGAAGAAAGGCAGTGGAAGTTGCTCAAAAGGTTGGAGCTCCTGAATCACCACGGCGCTAACAGGCACATGGACCGGCCAAAAGGACTCTGTTTTCTTGGGTTAGTTTTGGAATTTTTCAGGGTCAACTTTTCATCATCCATCAAGTTTAATGAATCCCGATTCCCCATAGCTTGCTACGGGGAATCAGAATGATTGAAACACGCATACCGCCACGCAATGTAGAGACTGTCGGTCAAGACGGAGCCCTTTTTCGAAAGTGTTGGAAATCGATGACCCGATCGAAGCGCGAGAGCAAATCATGGTCATGAGTTACCGCCAGCAAGGTGGCATCATGATCATTGACGGTCTCGAATAGGAGATCCAGAATGATGTGCTTATTTTCCGGATCGAGGTTACCAGTCGCTTCGTCAGCGAGGATAAGTTTCGGTTGGGGGAGCAAGGCCCTGCATATGGCAACGCGCTGCTTTTCCCTTGGGACAGTTCATCGGGAAACCGACCAAGTTTGTCTTCGATGCCCATTTTTTTTACGAGTTCCCCTGCACGGGTACGGACGATCTTGTCGAGGACGAGCGCCCGGGTAATCCGGTAAGGATGAAGGATATTGTCCAGGACATTGAGATAGTCCAACAACTCAAAATCTTGGAATACCAACCCGATGCTGGTAATACGAAAGTTGCGCCGTTCCGCATCGGTGAGGGTATGAACGGGGACATCCTCGATACAAATTTCACCGCTGCTGGGAAGGAAAATCCCCGCAATGAGATGTAACAATGTTGTTTTGCCCGATCCACTAGGTCCGATGACAGCGACCTTTTCCGATTGGGCCACGGTCAATTCCGGAACGTGTAAACGAAACTCGCCGTGTTGGTGGTGAAAAGTAAGAGAGTGAATGTGAATCATTTGGAACAATCGAATAGTGTTCTATCAGAGATTGTTAAATTGTCTTTCTGGATGCCCACCCAAGAGGGTGAGCATGATGGGGTATTCATTCATAATATCTTGGCGTTACGGAGTTGCTATTCCACTTGAGTACCCGGAGTGGTCGGCTTGGCGTACGGGTCGATTCGTGTTTCATCGAACAGCTCCATGCCGATGATCTTCCATGCCCCATTCACGGGCTCGACGGTAATCGTCGCGTCATATTTATTCTTGCGCACGTGCACATGTCCCCAGTGCCCCACGGTACCCATCGCAGTCCACTGTGACGTAATGGCAAACGCACGTGGGTGATCCTTCAAACGCTCACTGTGCGCATCAAGGATCTCGACTTCTTTGACCTTGGCCTGAGCACCTCCTGCTTTTTGAACGGCAAAGGATTTTCTATTCTGTAAATACATGTCTGCCAACAGATCCCCCTCAACGCTCAGCGCGAGCTTGTCGTAGACATTCGCTTCCTGCCGAAAATCAAACGCGCGATACACATTCTTGAGTAAGCTGCTCACAATCACGGTGGCTTCCTTGTCATTGAGGGTATTCACCCAAGCAGCCGGCTTGGCTAGGGATACCTGAAGAACCGGCAGAAGGGCGACGCCCGCGGCCATGACCGCCACCGCCGTCACGAGGTGGAACCGAAAGGGTTTGGCTCTCTTCACACGCCGGCGAATCCGCCACCCCAGAGGAACCAACGCCGCAAAACACAGGATTGTCCCCACTGGAACGGTGAGGACCGTTACCGTATCGGAGACGGACACGGACTGAACAGTTGGCATGGTGTAGTGTTTGAGATAGTTTGTCCATTGTAGGATGGGATCATCAGGAGTGACGAACGATGGGAAAGGTCCGGCAGGGTCTACAGCCGTGGCAGGCACCTGTTGGACTTGCTCAGTAAATAATTCCCAATCGACTGTGACCTCCTTCGGCATGCCATCCGTGATATACGCAATAATGACCCCGACAATGGCAGTGGCAATCTCCAGCCGTTCTGGTTGTTCAAGCAATTGAATGCCGGTTAAGGCCACCTTCACATAATTCGTACGATCGAGAATAGGACGTAGCGGCTTCCCGTCAATCAGGACTGGATTTTTTTGTAAAAGAAATTCCCCAATACGTTCTTTTAGAGATTCCAGTTCATCAACTTCAATAAAATTCTTACCTCGTAAACCTAAATCCATCCATTCTTCCAAGTCTTTGACCCGTGTCAGAATCTCATGCCGGACCTCATAGGGCTCAACATACAGAAACGACATCAACGCCGATTTATGATGTCGCTTGAGATTCGGGTTCTCGAACTTGGAGTACCAAGGGTCCTCCCAATCGAGCATCAGACGTGCCGGCGCACCCAGATACCGAAAGTCGATGATGGGCACGGCCTTATGGTAGGCAATAAAACCGATGGTGACCAAGGCCCTCCCCTCCCCGTCAAGAGGAGGAACGATGGTGAGTTCTTTAGGTGTGTTCTGGAACGAATAGATCAGCTCAGCGTAGAGCACGCGTTTATCGGAAGGAGCCCCTGGGACCGGTTGCCGCGTATAGGGATTGATCATACCGGCAAAGGGTGATTGACGATCTTGACGTTCCCGGGGTTCGACAAATTTCAGCTCAGCTTGTAGCTTTTCACCTTTTTCAGTAACGAATTGAAACGTTTTAGAGGAAAAATACTGGATCCGCTTCTGAATGGAAGGACGTTGGGTGTTGGGAGTTTTAATCCAGTCATCCGGTACGAGATCATCAAAAGTATCTAGATCGCCAATAGCGATCTCGAGCACCAGCTTGACGTGATCGTCAAGAACATAAATCTCTGCGATATTAGCCGAGGTCTCCGCGCCGGTCAGATTGATCCAATCCGCTTTTGCGGGAGGGCCCACGACAAACCCAACCGTCAGAAAAAGCGCAAGACAGAGAGCTGTTCGGTTTGAGGTTTTTCGGTTCATGAAATAACGCCAGGTTATCACAAAATACCTTTCTCAGAGATGAACCATGCCCAAAACCCGCCTGTTCCAACCGAGTGTTCGGAGAGGGTTTAGGGGATGTCCACTTCGTTGAGATTACCTGGCAATGTTGCATCAATGGTTTTGTTTATAGCTACTGCAGCCGTACGAATGCGCGGCCAACTGGTGGATGATAGTACAACGATAGCGATTCTCCATCTAGAAAGATTTCGTTGATTGCGAAGATTCTTGTCGGTTGTGACAAACCACTTCAAAGCCTTCGATCTCAGCCCTTGCCAATAATTCACCGTTTGGCAACGTACTCCAACCACGCTCAAAAACGGTTTCGATTTGATGAGAATTTAGAAGCTTGCGCAAAGGAACTGGCGTCCCTTGATCGAAGAGAATGCGCGCTCACACAACCTGAGGAGAAGCTAAACTTTTGGCTGCCTGGTCCAGAACTATACGTACCTGGTCAAGTGTGACACCAGGGAAACACTCCACAAATTGAGTAATCTCTACTCCGTCTTCGAGGTTCTCAAACAGAGCGGAAACCGGGACGCGGGTGCCGCGAAACACCCATCCGCCACTGACCCTTTTTGGGTCACGTTCAACTGCTGGACAAGATGACCAATCTAACATGACCATATCCTACCCCTCATAGCAGAACGATTCAAGGCACAATTCAAATTCTGGGTTTTTGAAACGCCCAAACCTCGCTGCCACTCAGATTTTTAGACAATTTGAAAGGGATCCCTATGATTTGGCGCGCCCGACAGGAGTCGAACCTGTAACCTCTTGATCCGTAGTCAAGTGCTCTATCCATTGAGCTACGGGCGCTATGTGTGGTTTATCAATGACTTAGG
>QIDY01000090.1 GCA_003228495.1 Nitrospirota bacterium | reverse complement strand
CAGGGTGTGGTGAAGGACAAGAAGGGTCAGCTGAAAAGGCGGGAAAAACGATCGACCAAGCTATTGAAAAAACGACCGACTCGGTGAATGAGGCCATAGACAATACAGGGGCTGCCGTCAACGAGGCTGCCAAGGATGCAGACAAAGCAATTGATGATGCCGCCACAAAGACTGGAGAGACGGTTTCCGATGCCATAGGCAAGGATTAAAAGCAAGAACCATAGTCGGGAAACATCTCAAACATTCCCGAACACAAACAATAAAAGGGTTCGACAACCCAGAAAAGATGTGGGGTATTTGGCAGGTCTTCCAGAAGTATTTTAATAGGTTGTGTTTCTTTAGCATCACAAAGGTGATGCAAAGAGAGGCTATTCCTGGCTCAACGAGGAATTCCTTTGCAATTCAGCACCAACGGAAAAAGGGAAGCCGTCAGTGATGATCGATAAATGGCTCAAGACATTATTAGCCATCGTTGCGCTCTTTATTTTCCTCATGTTGTGCAGTCCTCGAGTTTGGGCCGAAAATCCATGGGGATTTCGAACAGACAGTGGCTTTCTCACGGATACCGCCGATGACAGGGTTTTCACCATGAATTTTCAAGGTGATCTTTGTGGGATTCAGCATTTTCTATCGGACTACAACTTTTAATCATACCCGGGAAAAATTTAACCCAGAGTACCTTCGCGGGAATCGCCCGATACCACATCCCTTGGAGAACAGTTTCCCTTATACCATTATGGAAGATTGGGCTTCGTTTATGCTGATTTAGAACGAGGGCAGATCGACGACGATACCAGGTATATTTCCCTTTTGGGAGCCACCTCTGCGTTTCATATTAGCCGAACCATTTCCTGGCTAGCACGCTCATCTTCGCTTTCCAGGATCTCGATTTTGACAATCGAAGAAATAGCGACAACCTCAATATTGGCTTGTTGTTCGGATTCCGCTTCCAACCTCCAACCTAGAACAGCGTTCGATCTGTACATTCCAACTTGCCACATGTTCACTCTTCCAATTGTTCCAAATACGTGGCAATACGATTCAATGATTTTGCATTCAGCCGTTTCCCATACCATCGAGGCATGACCCGATCCGAATAACCGGGGACCACATAGACTCCTGGATTCAGGATGGATTCCTGAATATATTCACGAACGCTTTCCGCAGACCCCTGATAATTCGGATCGGCCATTCGTATGGGCCCATTCGTTCCTAAGACCAATTTAGGTCCTTCTCGCCCTTTAGCAGGGGGAATTCCTGGAATAGTATGACAGACCGCACACCCTGATTGGATGAAGAGTCTATCAAGCGGTTCATGGCCGGTTGCCAAAGGCACATCCGTCAAGGCTAGAGGTTTGTCCCTCTTTAGGGACACGTTGTTTTTGGCCTGCTCAACCTTCGGCATAACTAAAGTTTCCTCCGGGGGAGAAACAGGCTTTGTAAATGTATTTAACGACAATGTAGCCAGAATCCCACAACCCGCCACCATGAAAATCAAAAAACTTTCCCGCCCGCCAGAAGGCTTAGACCGTTTCGATTTTTTCATAACACATTCCTAATCCTCAGCCTTAAGAACAGATTGGAAATTTTTCTCAGTATTCCCCAGCGCATTGCAAAAAAAGTTTTCTATTGGCTCCTGTACCGAAATGATGGACAACCTGTCAATGAGTGTCTATCGAAGACTCGTTTAGCGGGCGATTCCTTTCCGATACGTTTGTGTGAACCTACGTTCAACGCCTTGTGTTGTGCCGTTCTTTTTTGGTATCCCCTTCATCACAAGAGCAAGCAATACCCAGACACGTCACTTTTTCACAACTAGTACGTGACTCACACATTTTGAATTTTACTCCATTTTGTCCTCATCGTTTGTTCAGAGGCCCTCATCGGATGACCCTTATTCCGCGTTATTGGCCGCGCGGGATGTCGCCAACTGGCATGCCCACCCAATACCGAATTTTCCAAATCACTCCTGAAACAGGGCTGCTCACCAGATGCCACTGGCAACCCTCGCCTATTAACAAACCCACAGTCTTGATTGTTCATGGGCTAGAGGGCTGTGCGGAATCTCATTACATGATTGGGTTGGCTTACAAAATGTGGGTCAGGGGGTGGAACTGCATCCGCATCAATCAACGCAATTGTGGAGGATCGGAACATCTCACCCCCACGCTGTATCACAATGGCTTAAGCCAGGATTATGCCAAGATTATTCAAGAAATCACTGTCCAAGATGCATGTCGCAACATCTGGCTCATAGGCTTTTCCATGGGAGGCAATCTCACTCTCAAGTTAGCGGGAGAAATGCGGATATCCTTGCCTTCACTTCGGGGAGTAGCAGCAGTCTGTCCCAACATCCAGCCAGCCTCTTGCGTACGTGCACTGCAACGGCCATCTAATTGGATCTATCATCGATATTTTTTACGGAGCTTAAAAGCCAAATTACAGCGAAAAGCTCAACTCTATCCAGGGAAATGGGATCTCTCCCATCTTCAAAATATACAGACCATGTGGGAATTCGACGACATATACACCGCCCCCGACGGGGGCTACCATGATGCAAAAGACTATTACGCCAAGAGCGCAGCTCAAAATGTGCTGAGCACTATCAACATTCCAACCCTCATTATCACGGCACAAGATGACCCCTTTATTCCCTATAACATCTTTGACGATTCCACACTCCATGAGAACCCCTTCATCCAATTGCTTGCCCCAACACATGGGGGCCATTGTGGGTTTTTCCAACGTCACCAGCCAAAAGAAGATCAATTTTGGGCCGAAAATCGAATCTTAGACTGGATTCAGCACCATCAGATGAACACCTAACGCGGCCTGTTGAATATTTCTCTCCCATAGCCACATAAATGCCCAAAGTACAACCGATGTCAGCAGCCAAGGGGAATGGTCAAAAAAGTCCGCCCAGCAAGGCCGCAGCCTTTTTGACGCGCGGAACGTACATGCAGTACGTGAGCACGGCAAAAGGGCGAGAACGCCGCTGGCGGCTTTTTTCAGCATTCCCTCTAACGCAACGCTCACGTCTTCAAATAGGAACGTCCATACCAACCCTCTTCCCCTAACAATTATGATCCCTCTTGCAGCCTTACCCTCATTTACGGTAGAAACTGAATTGATAACACTCATACAAAAGAGAATGCGCATCCTTCTATCATTCCCATCATTACGATGAGTCTCAAACCCCCATCGCCAGGGAAAGGTATCCTTCGTCAACTCCACAAGGCCCAAGAAAAGTATCTTGAAGGGTGGCTAAGCACACCCGCACACATCCATCACACCGCCCACCGGATGGCCAATCCGTCCATCGAACGCCCGCAAAGTCGTAAAGAGTTTCAGCAACTCCTCATCTGCTTAGGGATTGAACCAGCACAGTCCGTCCTTGAAGATAAAGCGGGATTCGGCGTTACCACCGCGCCCAACGGAGACCGATTGATCGCCAGATGGGAAGCCCACACCGAATACTATAGTTATCAGATTTGGCACATCCCCCATGACCCTACCCAACCACTCGGCTTTGGTCCATTGACCTTTCCAGGCTATGTATTTCCTTTTTCACCATTAGGATTAGCCGTGAATGCGTTAGACCTTCTCGTCACACCATCACAAACCTATGATCAGGAGGATTTAGCCACGATCTTACCGGGGCCACAAATGTATGCCAGCACCGTGTTGGGGGAGGATATTTCTGTGGCCACCAGTTTTACTCCGGATGAACATAGTCGGGAACGCTATCTCATTTGGTCGCCGGATTCAGACCGACTCCTTCCAAAACTCCCTCGACTTATTGACATTCTCATTACGCTTGAAAATTACACCCATCTGATTCTTTTGCCCTACCAAGCCTTTTCCCGATCGGTCGATCAGGTACAAGTGTACGAACAACGCCATCTGTATCAGCGCAGTCTCATCACGAAGCAACTCAAAGGAGCGACTCATCCCACCCTCCAACAATGGCTGGAAGGGCTCACCCAAGATTTTCTGGAAGTCGGCCGCTTAGCCGATTCCATGCGATATCGACTTTCGGCTTCCGTCCCCTATGACAGTATCGTCCAAAACAATCTCCAAGTCTTACAGGAACAGGCGCTTCCATTTGGTCGAACAATTACGGATTACATTCGGTGGAAAATCACCGGAGTAGCTGATGGCTACCAACAACTCTTAACCAGAATTCATGCCCTTGAACAAGATTTTGAAGGAACGATTGCGGTTCTTCGAACTCAGGTTGAACTGGCACGGCAAGAGCAAAATCTCCTCCTCCAAGATCAAAACACGAAACTTCTAGCCAGCGTCGATCAAACCACAAAAAGCCAAGCCATTCTGCAACAAACCGTTGAAGGATTATCAGTTATCGTCATCGCCTATTATCTCAGTGGCTTAGCCCATTATCTCTTCCAGGCTCTCCATGACTTAGGGTGGCTGCCCAACCATATCCTTGCATCAGGGATCTTTGTTCCCATTGCCCTTGTACTCTCCTTCGGGATCATTACCTGGGGGAAAAAGCGCATTCACCAAACCCATTCTCGGTCAAACATCAATACCGATTCTGATTCCCCAACCCAGCATTAAGCTTTCGCTTCCTACCGTTTGAGGTTGGTAGCAACCAATAAAATCCGACCTCAAGCATTCAAAATTTAGGTAAATTTACTTATTTTCATACACACACCCTTCCTCCAGTCAAGATCGAACAACAATTGACCGAAAAGAACAGAAACACAACAAGGAAAATGCCATTCTCTCCCCTTTTTCCCAAGAAGGCTACCTATGAAAAGCGCTGAAGAATTAGTAGAAAATTGCTCTTCACTGGTTTTATTGCCCCAAGTCTATTTGCAAGTCAAAAAAGTCATCGACAATCCGGAGTCCACAATGGCTGACCTCTCACGAGCCATCAGCATCGACCCCGGCATGACCGCCGTTGTTCTGAAACTTGTGAATAGTGCCTTTTATGCCATGCCACGAAAAGTGGAAACCATTTCCCGAGCCGTTGGAATATTGGGAATGCAACCATTACATAATTTGGTTTTGGCTGTATCCGTGACAAAAGCGTTTTCCGGTCTATCCCCACAAGTCATGAATATGAATATCTTTTGGGCCAATAGTTTCTTTAGTGGGTTGGCGGCACGAGAATTGGCAAGAAAGTGCTTCCTTGTGGATAGCGAACGTATGTTCGTGGAAGGATTGCTCCGGGATATTGGCCATCTTCTATTGTACCAATACCTCCCGGAACAAGCGGAAGAAGCCATACGAATTTCAGCCAACACCGGAGAAGTGATTCATAGGACTGAGCAAAAATTGATTGGGTTCGATTACACTCAAGTTGGAAAGGCTCTCGTTGACAAGTGGCAATTACCTAAGAATTTAGGGGAAGCGATTCGTCATCAAAACAACCCAGGCGAAACACTCGACTATCAATTCGAGGCCGCATTACTCAACATCGCAAGTGCACTGACAGAAGGTTTCCAATCGCCAAATGCCCAGGGAAATTGGAAAACCCTGGTTGCCACGGAATCATGGACACTCATTGGTCTGGATGAAGAGGCCATCCAAATGTGCATGCTGGAAGCCGGCAAACAACTTTCCCCAATGTTGGATCTCATGGACGAAGCCCAATCCAAAGTCGCCTGATCTTTAAAAAGAAGTGAGAAATAAAAATCGTGGCATTATTATGACCTCCTAAAATTTTCAGCCGGATGAATTCTACGCTCGCAAAATACGGAGATGTGTTTGTCGGTCGACAACCCATTCTCGGTCCCAATATGAAGACGGTTGGCTATGAAGTGCTGTATCGGAATTGCGAACTGGGACAAGCCGTCTTTACTGACGAAGATGTGGCCACGGCAACTGTCCTCCTCAATACATATTTGGATATTGGGCTTGAACATGTCGTGGGCTCCCACTTGGCTTTCCTCAATATCCCAAAACAATTTCTTTTAGAACATCATTGTGAAGCCCTTCCAAAGGATCGTGTGGTCTTGGAAATTCTTGAAAATGTGGAACCTACTCCTCAAGTCCTCGAAGCCTTGACCTCGCTTGCACAGCAAGGCTATACGATCGCACTGGATGA
>QIDY01000311.1 GCA_003228495.1 Nitrospirota bacterium | reverse complement strand
GGAAGAGTTCGTTAACGAGGCCGAAATGCTGAACTCTCCCTCTTTGGCTGATAAAATAATTAAATGATTAGAAGAACTTTGGAATGCTCTCATCGAAATCTAAACAGAAGAAGTAACAGAATTTCTAAATGGCCATAAAAACTTTTTTATTGCGGGTTTCATTGTGGTATTGAGTTGTCCAATAACCTTTTGACAATCAAGACTGTTTTGGACAGTACCTAAATGTGATTTGAGGAGATTACGTAAGATGAGAATTATTCGGTTGTTTGTGACGGTGTGGTTCGTTGTTATCTGCATGGGTTTGGCGTTACCTCATGTTAAGAGCAGTTTTGGAGAAAGTGGGTTACAAAAATACGAGAGCGGTGGGTTGTCTTTTCGATACTCATCCGATTTGAAGATTATGAGTTCTTCGAGTGCCGAGAAAATTCGAAATATGCTCAATGCACAAATGAAAGGTATGGGTAATTCTCAATCATTGGTCATAGCCCTTGATGTTTTGTTGGATCTGCCCGCCTTTCGAGTGCTGATATCGAAAGAACGTTTTGTAGCAGAACCTACTCCCCACTATTTAATTCAGGAAAAGAAATTCTTTTTTGCTGAAGCAAAAAAACGGGGTGCGATTAATACTTATGGAAAGATCCAGGAGAAACGCATAGCCGGATACCCTACAATTGAGTTTAAGGATATTGATAAGGGGGCGCAGGGTTATGGGAGTAATTTTACGATTCTCTGCGGCATGGACACCTGGAATCTTTCCTTTACAGGCAATAACCGAGAAAATTATGAAAAACGTTGGGATCATATGAATCAAATTATGAGCTCCATTGCGGTTTCAGGAACGTGTAAGAGGTTGGATAAAGTCTTGTCTTAGGAGAATTTCAACCTCCAACGACTACAAACTAAAACCAGGAGAAATGACATGAAGAGAAGAAAACTGACAATAAGGCAGTCGTGGATTAGTAAATATCTGCTATCGCTGATCATTGCGGTGGGATTCATAGGCACCTCATTCGCTGCGCAGTTTGACGCTTCGTACAATAGTTTGCGGGAAAAGAACAAGGACCGGTGGGCTGCTGAAGATAAGCAAATCAATACCAAGCTTGCGGCACTGGAAAAGAAGTTTGGTAAGAAGCCCAATATCATTTACGTTCTTGCCGACGATGTGGGTTGGGGTGAGATGGGCTGGCAAGGCGGCGGCAAACACCGTGGCACACCTACACCGGTGCTGGACAAGATAGCTTTTGAGGGCATGCGTTTCTGGACTGCTTACGCTGAGCCCTCCTGCACGCCGTCTCGAATAGCTATTAACACCGGTCGCCATCCGGTTCGCACCGGACTGCTGTCTGTGCTCTGGCCCGGACAGACAGAAGGGCTTTCAGGCAAGGAAGTGACGGTGGCCGAGGTGTTATCCGAGGCGGGATATAGCACTGCCATGTGGGGCAAGTGGCATCTTGGTGAAGAAACCGAGCATTTGCCCGAAAACCAGGGCTACGATTACGCGTATTACGGCCTATGGAATGGCGCACCTGATAGCTGGCCCGGTTCGTACGATCTATATAAAGATGCACCGAGTACCCACAAGGCGATGTTCTACGACTTCCCTGGAGAAGAAGAATATTTAAAACGCACCGGAATTGATCTGTCGGTTGCGGGTTATGTTGGCCGCAAAGGTAAAGGGCGCAAGCCTATTGCGGGAGTTGCCGGCAAACTTGGTCCCGATCGACAGGAAGCTTTTGAGGCTGAATCAATCAAGCAAATTACCGGTTACATCAAAGATAACGCCAAGAGCGACAAGCCATTTTTTATCTATTGGGCAACTTACACGCAGCAGCTACAGGGATCGAAGGCCCATCACAACGACAAGCACGTCGATAGGGTAAATGCCCAGGCTTCCGAGATGGCGGCCCATAATGCGCACATGAAGCAGATGCTTGACACGTTGAAAAGCGAAGGCATCGCAGAGAATACGCTGGTTATATGGATAAGCGATAACGGACCCATGTATGTCTTCTACCCGAATTCCGGCTACTCGTGGCTGAAGGGTGGCAAGGGTGATGTCACGGAAGGCGGCGTGCGCGTGCCGGCGATGGCCTGGTGGCCAGGTATGATCGCACCTAACCAGGATCCGGTAGACATTCTCCATATAACCGATCTGTTCACGACGGCTGCCCGCATAGGTGGGGCACTTGATTATATCCCCAGTGACCGCATCACAGACGGTCTCGATCAGACGGCTCTGCTCTTGCTTGGCGAAGATCATGGCCGGCGTAACATGATGTTTCATTACAGCGGCGGTTCCCTTGGAGCGATCCGCTATGAGGACTTCAAGGTCCATATCAAGGCGGGCCACGGCGGGCTGCCCGGCATGGATTTCTACAACGTGATGCGCGACCCCGGTGAAAAGTATGGAGAGCTCTACCCGGGACTATTCGCGGTGACACCAATTCAAATCGCCTTGCGGGAGCACATGAAAATGATCCAGAAGTTCCCGCATCGGGTATCAGAAGTCACGCCAAAGGGCGCGGAGCTCACGCCGCATGACTAATCCCCTATAACAATCACATTAACTCGGACAGCCAAAAGCGTCGCACCCAATAGGGCGCGACGCTTTTGGCTGTCGGTTATGCGAGACTTATGTGCCAAGGTGAATAACAGGGCTTATGGTTTTCAATTTTTTAGAAGGAGGGCTCTATGCCAGCACAAGCAGATTTAGGTAAAACGCCATCACGCTTGTTTTTAAGGGCTTGTACGGTGTCAGCGCCCATGGGACAGATATAGTTCTGGTTTAAGAGAGTGTTTTTGTTCATCCTAACCTGAGGAGTTGAGATGAGACAGAAACCAACGGGACGGCCCTCGTCGTCAGAACAGATCATTCGTGACATCCTCAGTGATCACTTCAAAAGCGGCCATTTATGATCACCGCAAAACCGGCCATTCGAGTTCCGTCCGGGACGAGTGGAGGATTAGCTCGTTGCCGCCTTCTGCTGCAAGCCCGCCTTTTCCTTCGATCGCCAGCTCTTTGGCCCGCATTTCAGGAGGTGGGCGTGGTGGAGGAGCCGATCGAGCATGGCCGTGACGGCTGCCGTGTCGCCGAGCAGCTTGCCCCAGTCATCGACGGGTGCCCAGCTCATGCGGGTCCGCGTTGAGGCTGCGGGGGCCTCGCCGTCCTCATTGGAGGAGGCCCTGGCCTGGTCAGACTCGCCGGGAACGATCTGAGACCGCAGGGCCGCGTTGGGCGCGAGCACGCCATGGAAGCGAATGAGATGGAGCCGGGGACGCGGGACGAGTGCGGCTAGGCGTTGCAGGAATTCCGGCGAGGTCATCACCAGATTAGGTGGTCCCATCGCGATACGGGGTTTTGAGTTGGAGGGCGACCTCGCCGGCCGGGGTGCGGCGCAGGCGTTTGTGGCCAAGGGCCGGGTGGGTGATGTAGCGCCAGAGGTGTGCGAGTGGGTCGGCTGATGGGGATGCAGCGCATGTCGGCAGCTAATCCCTTTTGTGACTTGCTTTTAAAAAGATCATGCGGCTTGCCTCTTTGTGTCTCCTATGCAGGTTACTATAATCCCTTCCTTCTTGTTCCAATAAGGATAGGACAATTAAGAGGGTGCGGCAGTCTATTTTACAGCTGCGCATGGGCCTCTACTCTTGGGCGACGGCGGACTGGACGAACGGTGACCTCAACTTTGTGGTTGAGGTAATTTAAAATCCTGACCAACCGATCGATCGTAAAGCCTTTAAGGTCAGCATTTCTGATCCGGCAAACATCCGCCTGATCAATGCCTGTCTGTTTTGAGGCTTGCCGTTGTGACCAGCCCTTTTTGTCCAGAATATCGATAATTTTTCCAGACAGATCAGCTTTTAACAGTTTTGTATCAGCATCAGGTAAGCCGACATCCCGAAAAGGATTGTCACTTCCCCTGACCAGTTCGAGTTTTTCTTTCTTCATGATAGCAACTCCTTTTTTAATTGCTTAATCCTCTCCTCAATCAAATCGAGTTCTTTCTTCGGCGTTTTAATCCCCTGGGTCGATTTCTTTTTAAACGCATGGATGACCCACAGATCATCTCCGAGTTGAACCGCATAGACCGTTCGATAAGCATCTCCCTTATAAGGCAAGGCAATTTCAAGGATACCAGAACCCATCCCCCTCAATGGTTTAGCGAGTTGGGATTTTCTTCCTGTGGCCGCTAGTCGGAGCGCTGTCATGATCTGATCCTGGGCATTCGTTGGGAAACTGGTGAATGCCTTTTGCGTGGCCTTGATCCACGAAATCCTTCGTGTCATCGTTAAATGATGGTATATATACCATCATTTGTCAACCCAAAAGTCTCTTTGGATTGTGTGGGAATTGGCAGCGAACAAGGGGACAGCGAATTTGGGCCAGAATCTGGAATTGGGGTCTAACACTCCTTCACTAGGATGATCCTTCAAATTTTTCCAAAGAGTCACCCGGTCCCCCACACTCGAAAGGGATTGACTCGTTGCTTCTGTTTTGAGTATGTAAAGGCATGCCGACCTTAAGTATCAGATCTCTTACTCACGCAAATAACAAAGCGAAAGTCCCCTCGGATGAACGCTCTCAGTTTTTCCGGGAACAATATAAAGAGCATGGATTAAGCTTTGCCGGGAAGACGAATATTTTTGGGGTGGAATACACCGCGGTTGAAGCGGGAAATCATCATAGCCGTCTTGCGTTAAGAAAAGCTTTTGAACGTCCGCTGGAGACATCCCCCACTGCTGAAGAGATCGATATGGTCATCATTGCGGACCATGCTTTTTTGACCGATGGGAAGGAAGAAGAACGAAAGCTTGAAAAAGTCAATGGGAAAGAGAAAATGGTGAAAGTCGAAGTTGAGCGAGAGGGGATCCAAACGTTACTCGAGGAATTTGGTCCGAAGTTTGGCAGAATCACGGTCTTGTTCGAAAATTCTCAAGAAGGTCCCGAAGAGGAAGGGGAATTAGGCAAGCACATTTCCTTATTACTCCAAGCTAAGGAGAGTAGGAGCAATAATCGTGTCCATATTCTGCATTTTCAAAAAGAAGTAACGTCTTCACTGTATTCGCAGTTTGTCAATAGTGCTGCCGGCATTCCTGTCACGGTCTAGGACCCCCTCATGTTCCTTTCCTTACCATTTGCCGCTCTCTCACATTTGGGTTCGCAACCACGGGAAAGGGAAATTTCTCTTCCAAAACAGCATGTTATGATAATCATCATGTTTATATATGATGGTAGTCATAGACTGGCTCTTCTGGTTTATCCATAATTTCGTAGAATTGGTCAGTTGTTCGAATATTTATCTGAATGAACTTAGGGGGTATTCCCCATGAGTCGTGGAGTGGTTCAAACCCCGCGAGAATGCCATGAATGCCCTCAACGTGCGAGTAGTGCCGTCTGTCGGGCAGCCGAACCAGATCCTCCTGCATTTCAAGAGTTGCTTCATCGTTTTCTGTACCAACCTCGTCAAATTGTCTTTTACGAAGGGCATGAATCCCTTGGGCTTTATGTGTTGTGCTCCGGCAAGGTCAAGCTCACATCCTCTTCCAAAAGAGGTCATCAACGAAATGTGAGTATTGTTGGTGCCGGGGAATTAATTGAACGGTCTGGATTTTGTGAGGGGATGGTTCATGCCGTTACATGTGAAACTCTGGAGCCATCCCAAGTCTGCTTTATTGAACGCAAACCTTACCTTGAACTGTTGGTAAAGAACCCTCCTCAAGCTATTGAACTCCTGCAAATTGTGAGCGGGGAAGATCAACGGGAAAAAATTGCTCTGGGACGACTTCCCTTTTGTAAGTCAGATGAGCGATTGGCCGCAGTTCTTTTGGACCTTGGGGTTCGATTTGGAAAGGAAGAGTCCGAGGGAGTCAAATTGGAAATTCGACTCACAAGAGAAGAACTCGCTGAATTGGCCGGTGTGGCTCCTGAGACATTAATTCGTCTCCTTTCGCGATTCAAAAGGGAGCGGCTGGTCGCGACATCCGGTCGAGAGATAACTCTGCTTAATTCCGAACGCCTCACCAAGATTGCGGACCCCCTTTCATAATCATCTCTTACTCGCCTCAGCCCCTTTCTGAACCTCTAGGAAGACATGGTCATCATTCTTCCTGTTTATGATATAAATCATGTAAATATATGACGAAAATCATAGACGGTATGGGCTGACTGGTTCATAATTCCCCCCTTCGTTATCACTTTTTTATCAGAATTTCACCATTCTTCGGATTGTGTAAGGTTCGG
>QIDY01000133.1 GCA_003228495.1 Nitrospirota bacterium | reverse complement strand
CTATTTGGTTTTGCTCCAGGTGACGCTTACCCTGCCACTTGTGTCACCACAAGCGCGGTGGGCTCTTACCCCACCATTTCACCCTTACCTGGGTAAAGCCATCGCTCTACCCATCGGCGGTATCTTTTCTGTGGCGCCGGTGTCGGATTGCTCCGCCTGGGCGTTACCCAGCACCTTGCCCTATGGAGTCCGGACTTTCCTCTCACGCATGTTTCGTGAGCGGTCACCCGGCCCACTTACCCCACTGGCTATCATGGTAGGCGCAGAAGAGAGGGAATGCAAGGGGAGCTAAGGCTAATCGAGTGTTTCTACTTCAAGATGGTGGGCCATGAAAAGAATACGATGGCAATAGGAACAGTCCATCAATTCATCCCCTCTTCTCACTTCAGCAACGAGTTGAGGAGGAAGCTGTAGCCGGCATCCACCACAGGCTCCGTCTTGGACTTCAGCCACGGCAAACCCTTTTCGCATTGTCTTTAACCGGTTGTATCGAGCCAGCAACGGTTCCCCCACCGTGTCGGCTACGATATTTTGCTGTCGTTCCAGATCGGTTAACTCATTGACTAACTCGGCAGATTGACTTTCCAAACGAACCTTTTCAGCATCAAACACTTCCTGGGCCTCACTGGCTTGTCCTTCCAATTCCTTCACAGCCTTGTTGTTTTCCTCAACCCGTTCCATCACTTCGAGCACACTTTCCTCGATGGAATCCTTTTTCTTTCTGGCCTGCTCAATTTCATACAAATGCGCCTGATATTCTTTATTGGTTTTCAACTCAGACAGGCGACTCCGCACTTTATGGAGTAAATCTTCCTGAGTAGCCAACTCTCGCTCAGAACTGCGTTGTTGCTTCACAAGGGATTCGCCGGTATTTTTCAATGATTGGAGATGGGTAAGAATTTCTTGGTAGGGAGATTCAGCTGCTTTGAGAAGCTCTGGAGCTTTTTGCTGCACGTCCAGAATCTGAAAAATTCGACGATCAAGTTTTTGAAGTTCAATAAGAAATTGCAGCTGCGAATTCACAAAGTCCTCAACATTGGCGAAAACCCATTCACTCTATCAACCTTTCAAGTCCGGCCCCAAATCTTGGTGGGCCCACCAGGACTTGAACCTGGGACCAACTGATTATGAGTCAGCCGCTCTAACCAACTGAGCTATGGGCCCAAACCCCACAATGGGAGACATATCTTTTACCATAGTTTGGCTCCAGGAAAAATACCTTTTCTACTTTTCTTTGATATTGGCTGAAAATTCCTCAGGATACCATTAATCCAGCTTTTTGGTTTCGAAGCTCATGAATTTTCACATTTAAGGCATCGACATCGTCATGCAACCCATCTCGTTCAGCAACTTTGAGCTGACCGATTAACTCATCCAACAGACGCTGAATCCGCTTGTTTGCCAGAATACGGAGACACCCCACTACATGAGCATGGCTATCCTCAAGGTAGAGATCCCACACGCTCAATTGCGCCACAACCACTTCATAGGCCGGATCATCACTCAGCGACCCACGAATCCCTTTGAGGTTTAACTGCCCGGCCTCATCACGATACCCGATGGCTTGAGTCAGGATATGACGATAGACCGGAACGGTAAAGCTTTCCTCATCTAATTCGAGAATATGGGTGGGCTCCAGACGGCCCTGCAGTAAAAGAATAATCAAATCACGTTCTTCCCGCTTTCCTGCCGGCAGGGAAACAGTCGCAGTGGGTTCAGCCTGATTGGCTTTATCCCTGTCCGAGTCCACGCGAAATCGCAAGGTGGGCAACCGTTTTCTCAGTAAGTCCTGCCGAATCCCTAACCGCTCGGAGACCACCTTGAGATACTCGTCCTTTTCAAGAGGGTTTTTCGTCTTTTGAAGGATGGCCAAGACCTCGTCAGCACGCTTCACTCGATCTTGAATGGAATCTTTTTTGGCTTTATCTAAGACTGAGGTCACGACAAAATTCAAAAGCGTCGCAGCTCGTCCCTCTAACTCCAGAAATGCCTCCACACCGTTGGTTCGGATATACGTATCAGGATCATCTCCCGTAGGCAATAACAATACCCGTACGTCCACCCCAGAATTCACAAATAAATCGAGAGTCCGCAACGCGGCATTCACTCCGGCGGAATCCCCATCAAAGACCAACGTGACCGAAGGGACAAACCGCCGCAATACCTGCACGTGGTCAGACGTCAGGGCGGTTCCCAGCGGAGCCACGACATTCGTCAGGCCATGTTCATGCAGAGCAATTACATCGAAATAGCCTTCGACCAGATAAAAACGACCGGCTGCGGTTGCTGTCTGCCTGGCTTTATCTAAGCCATACAATGAGCGCCCTTTAAAAAATAGATCGGTCTCCGGAGAATTCAGATACTTCGGCGAGGACTCATCCTGCATGATTCGTCCGCCAAAACCCAAGACTTGGCCCCTGATATCGGCAATAGGAAACAACACCCGATTACGAAACCGGTCGTAGGAGGAAAAACTTCTGGAATTCTCCTTTTCTTTACGGACAACCAATCCGGCATAAATGAGTTCTTCCAGTTTGACTGATTGCCGTTCCATCCAATTAGATAGCCCGTTCCAACCCTCAGGCGCATATCCTAATTGAAACGTCGCCCAAGACTGGCGAGAAATTCCTCGTTGATCCAAATAAGCCCTGGCGCCTTGCGCTTCGGACGTTTCTTGGAGATTTTGATGATACCAGGAAGCAGCCAATTGGTAGAGATGAAGATATCGCTCACGAGATAGCCCAGACGCTGAACGGGAGATCGCCTGACGTCGTTCGGGAAGAGCAATGCCGGCCCGTTGGCTGAGCTCACGGAGAGCCTCCATAAAATCCATGTTTTCTTGTTTCATTAAGAAGGTAAAGGCATCCCCTCCTGCATGACAGCCGAAACAATGGAAATATTGACTTGCAGGATTCACCGAAAAGGAGGGAGATTTTTCCGAATGGAAGGGGCAAAGACCTTTAAAATTTTGGCCGGCTTTGGAAAGACTCACATAGGTGGAAATTAAATCGACGATATCGATGCGCTCACGAATTTGTTGAATCGTCTCTGACGGCACACCTCGTTTTTCACCCATCATCTTGGAACCACCAATGGACAATAGAAATACGGCCTTCTCATTTGAGGAATGTTATCCCGGTGGCCATTCAAACGAGCGCCCTCCCAGTACATGCCAGTGTAGATGAAAGACCGTTTGCCCTGCACCACGGCCCGTGTTGGCCACAACACGATAGCCGCTTTCCACGATACCCCGCTCCCTAGCCATCTTCGCGCACACAATCATTAATTGTCCTAATAATGCTCCGTCCGAATCCTGCGTATCGTCCAGTGAACCCAAGTGGCGCTTGGGAATAACCAAGACATGTACGCGTGCTTGCGGATTCATATCGTCAAAGGCGATGACCTGATCATCTTCATAAATTTTCTTCGCAGGAATCGCTCCCCCCACAATCTGACAAAAAATACACTCAGCCATGAGAAGCCTCACTTTCAGACGTTCGAATGCCTGACTTTCCAAATCGCTTGCCCAGCTCTTGGTAGATTTCTTCTGGAGGGATCGAAAAATGCCCAAGCATGATCAAGGAATGAAACCATAAATCGGCCATTTCGAAGATGATCTCTTCACGATTCGAATTTTTCCCAGCCAGAACGACTTCCCCTGCTTCTTCAACCACTTTCTTTAAAATACGATCCACGCCTCCTTGCATCAATTTCGACACATATGAGTCCGAACTCGGATTGGCTTTTCGATCCGTCACCGTTTCATACAGCCGTTGGGGAATCCCTCCCCAGGCAGTACCTATAGGAATTGGCACGCCTGGTTCAGATTTCGAAGACATGCGTGTAAAAAAACAGGACCGGGTGCCCGTATGGCAAGTCGGGCCAACTGCTTGGGCTTTCACCAACACCGTGTCTTGATCACAATCTAGAAAGACTTCCTTGAGTATCAGCTCATGCCCTGATGTCTCGCCCTTTTTCCAAAGCTGCTGTCTGGACCGGCTCCAAAAATGTACCCGTTGGGACTGTTGAGTCACATCCCAGGCCTCCTGATTCATAAATCCCACCATCAACACCGTCCCATCTAACCAATCTTGAACAATACAAGGCAACAGGCCCTGTGTATCAAATCGTGGTGCCATCGATTCGGGTTTCTCGCTCATCTGTTTTTACGCAATCGATACGGGAACGGTCCCTGGTCGCATCGGAATACCCTGCTCTGACAAAAAAGATTTGGCTTGCCCGATCGAATAGGTTTGAAAATGAAAAATTGAGGCCGCTAACACCGCATCGGCCTTCCCTAGAGTAAACGCCTCATACAAATGGTGAAGCGTGCCGGCTCCGCCGGAGGCAATAACCGGAATCGTCACCGCATCAGATATCGCGGCCGTCAAGGGTAAATCATATCCATCTTTGGTTCCATCCTGGTCCATACTCGTTAACAGAATTTCTCCAGCTCCAAAATCCATCATCCGCCGAGCCCACCGAACCGCATCCAGTCCGGTCGCATTTCGCCCTCCATGAGTAAAGACTTCCCATTCTTTAGCGTCTTCTTCGCAATCTGTCGCACGTTTGGCATCAATTGCGACGACGATACATTGCGAGCCAAATCGATTGGCTGCCGCTTTCACAAATTCCGGTTGCTGAACGGCCGCAGTATTAATACTCACCTTATCCGCTCCGGCTTCCAGCAACCGACGAATATCTTCTAACGTGCGAATTCCGCCACCTACTGTCAATGGCATAAACACCTGCTCCGCCGTCCGCACCACCACATCCAAAATTGTATCTCGTTTTTCATGCGAGGCGGTAATATCCAGGAAACACAGCTCATCGGCCCCTTCCCGATCATAGACCTGCGCCACATGAACAGGATCACCCGCATCACGCAGATTCACAAACGAGACCCCTTTGACGACCCGCCCATCTTTGACATCCAGACAGGGAATGATCCGCTTGGTCAACATACCGCCCCTGCCTCTCCCGCCGAATGAACCAGCGCTAAGGCCGCTTTCAAATCCAACGCCCCTTCATATAACGCTTTCCCAATGATGACGCCGGAAATATTGTCACCAATCTCTTGAATGGCCAGAATATCTTTTAACGCGGTGACGCCTCCTGAAGCAATAACCGGAACCGGTGAGGTCTCCGCCGCCTCTCGCAAAGCTGAAATATTGGGGCCGCTCAACATGCCATCTCGAGAAATATCCGTAAAGACAATGCCACCCAAAGGAAGGTCTTTCAGGGACTCAAAAACCTGACGAGGCGTCAAGGTAGAAACGGTCGTCCACCCGTGGACGGCCACCAATCCCTGCTTTACGTCAATGCTGACTAAAATTTTCTGAGGGAATTGTTGAGCGACCAATGCCAAAAAATTCGAATCTTGTAATGCCGCTGTTCCCACAACAACTCGATCCACGCCAATGGCTCGATAGGCTTGAACAGTGGACGCAGTCCGGATACCCCCACCAACTTGTATGGGAATAGTTACTTTCTTGACTATTGCTTCAATTTTGGGCAAATGCTTCGGTACCCCTTCCACAGCCCCATCTAAATCCACAATATGCAGATAGGGTGCACCAAGGTTTTGCCATTGTTCGGCCATCGCCACTGGATCATCCGAATACTGCGTAACTTGGCTCATCTCGCCTTGCCGCAACCGGACGCATTTCCCATCCTTTAAATCGATCGCAGGAATCAACAACATCGGCAATAAAAAAAATTAAAAACGAGATTGATTACTGAGAAGGACCAGAAATTTTTCCAACAGGAAAGGCCTTCATCACTTTTTGCACACCTAATTCTGAGAGTTCTTTCGCCGTCACAAATCCACCGCTCTTTTCGAAAAATCCCACGACATCCTGGTTGAGTGGCTTTTGTTCTTCAAAAAACTCCCCCTTCCACAGCACAACCCCGTCTGCGGGTTGAACCAAAAAAACCTCAAAGCCGACCGCTGCGGGTTTAGCTCCAATCCTTGTCCCCTCACGTTCACGATAGGTCCGAACCAAACCCATCAACACACCATCAACTTTCAAGCGATCCCCAACCTCTTCGGCCAATGTTTTCAAGGAGGCGCGAAAACGTTCTTCCTCCAGGGGTACGATAGAAGCCACTTCACCTGGTCCTATAATTCGTAAGGTCGATCGAGAGGCAAGAGCCGACTCGACCCGTGCCGTAATGAATTGAGTCGCAGTATCAGAGACGGAATAGAGGTCTTGCGGGGAATCTGATCGCTGAGCTTGATCAGCACCCGGCA
>QIDY01000150.1 GCA_003228495.1 Nitrospirota bacterium | reverse complement strand
TATACACGCCCTTCTTGCGTTTTTCCTTGATAGAATCGTTCAAAAATATGGGGCAAATCTTCTTCCGGTATACCAGGCCCCGTATCTTCAACGATAAAGTGAATGCCCTTATTATCGGAATCGAGTTTGGATCGTATGGAAATTGTCGCCCCGCTTGGACTAAATTTGATGGCATTCGACAGAAGATTTTCAAAGACTTGCTCCATTCTCTGGCTATCAACGTTCTGAAATTTTCCCTTTTCCGGTACTAAATCGATGTCCAAATGAATATTTTTTCGATCAGCTAAAAATTTTACTTTCTCAGTGCATCGAAGTGCTAAACGATTTAAATCTGTTGGATTGAAATTATACGCCACCATATCCGCTTCCATCCTCGAAAGATCTAGAAGATTGCCGATTAGGTGATTCAACCGTTGACTGCTATCAGAAATGATGAAAAGCGTTTCTCTTTGATCGGTCGTCAATTCCCCAGGAATGCCATCAAGCAACAATTGTGAGCCTTCCCGGATAGACGTCAACGGCGTTCGTAATTCATGGGAAATATTGGCTAAGAATTCAGATTTCATAGCATCTAATTTTTGGAGTTTTTCTCCCATCAAATTGACCTGATCTACCAAATCTCGCAACTCCTGAGGTACCGCCTGAGAAATCGTACCTCCGAACTTGCCTTGCCCAATTCGACGGATTTGGGCTTTCACCCGCCTCAGTGGGCGGAGGATACTATAACTGGCAATGCCGGCCAAGCCAAGGCCCAAGACCAGAGCCATCATGAGCAATTGTTGGGTAATTGCTTGAGCTTGAACCGAACGAAGATGAGAATCCCGAAGGATCGCCCCCACACTGGTTTCCTGAGATGAAATATAGGCATTAATAGCCTGGGCCATTGCATCGACAAGGATGTCACGTTGACGTTCATAATTGGCAATCGCCAATGGCGAACGATCTGCCTGTTCCACTCCGACACTGAGAAATAAGGTATGGAATTCCTCATGATGACCCTTAACCGTTTGGAGAGACTGCCGGATGGTTCCAACACGTTCTTGATCTTCAAGTGCCTTTAATGTCTTTCGGAAGTTTTCGGCTTCCTGCAAAAAGTCCTTCAAGAGCGTCGTATCCCGAAGGACCAAATACTGTTTATCACTTTTCAATTGGGCATACAGACTGATGATCAACTGCTTCGCGGTCTCAACGGCGGGAAAATGATGTGTGGCAAGCTCGGCACTTAGTTCCGTCAACGCCCGAAACTGATTCAGGATATACAGGTTGACACCAACGACCAGAGCAAGGATCGTCAGATATCCAAGCGCCAAGCGCCAAAATATTGATAGCTGAGAAAGCATTGTTAAGTATTCATCATGAAATATCTATCATGCATCCAGAGGTCATAAACCTCATGATAAAAAAACAAAAATATTGTCATCACCTTCACAATTTCGATGAAAAATTTTGGAAATAAAAATTTCACGAAGGAGTCCGTGGTTTGGGCAACAGTAAGACTAAAGACATTTCAACACTCCCACATCCCCGAGGGTTTCGTTCCAAAGAAGAACGAAAGGTTTGGATGAGGGTGAAAGCTCTTCCGATAGTTAACACACTATATTTCTTAAATTTTTCTTTCGCAAACTCTCAATTGGATTTCCCGTAGCCTAGAAGTTGCTCTGCACAGATCGTCGGTATTATACCCATAGGTTCCATCAACAGTGAAAAACAAAATTTGATCTCTCGGACCAATATGTGACTCCCAAATGATCAATGGGAAACCAGAGGATTCAGTTTCTCTCTCAGACTCCCTGTTTCCCTCTTGGAGTCATCCCAGCAAGGCGTTGAACTTGCCCCTGTAGCCATTGACAGAGGGGGAATCTATCTTTCCAGACCCCTCGCAGAAAAAGCAAGGTAGATCCCGGCTAAAAACTACGATGGCGGGACGAGTATGTACAGGCCACGACCACATCCACCGAATCTGCCCTTTACAAGACACTGTCTGAGAGATGAAGTCTAGGTGTTTGAAAATTTCAGACCAGAAATAGCGAGGCTCAGCTGTGGATCTCCTTGCAAGTTCCTACTAAATGGGAAAGGGCAATATTTGCACTATAGAATTTCAGCTTTCAACCAAAACATTATAAAACTCCCTTGTCCTTGAGGGCTTCGTTCCGAAGCAGAAAGAAGGAGCGAGGGAAATTTGAGATGTATGAGTTGGGGGAGGATCCTCAGGCAAGGAAGGGGAATATATTCGACCAAGGCTGACTCAACACTACTCGGCCTCTCCCAGATCTTGTGAGACTGTTTTGAAATAGGCAAGAAGATCTCGAACAGATATGACACCGACAATTTCCCCTTCTTCCGTTACTCCCAAATGCCGGATTTTCCGGTCAGCCATAAGATCCCGTGCATAGTGGGGCGACATCTTTCGATTAATAGTAATGATCGGACGAGACATTAGCTCCTTCACGGTTAGCTGGCAGACCTCGGCAGGTTGCTCAGCGACAGCTCGAACCACATCCGTCTCGGTCACAATCCCCGAAAAGTCCTCTTCATTTTTCACCAACAACGATCCTATGCGTTTATGATTCATGGACCGTGCGGCTTCTTGAATACTGGCTTCTTCATGAATGAAACTGAGATCCCGTGTCATTAATTGCCCGATGGTAGCCATATGATATCTCCCTGGTCCCCGCAACAAACACGATGGAGACGTATTGTGAAGGAATTGCCCTAAAAGATCCAGGTTGAGGGGAATGTCCTGCTTTCAGTCCATTTCCCCTGAAAAATGGGAGCCAGCCCGGACAAAGGGGATGGTCACTTGACTGGGGAGAGTTTTTAATATAAATTTCCATTCATATGAATATTCATTCATTCTTGTAATATTCCTTGCCTGTTTTTGACTTATCTGACGTGACGATCAAACCTGTTGCTCCTTCTTGTTCTGCCAAATTAAAAGTCTTGTCCGATTCGACTCGCTTGGCAGTCATGGAATCTCTCATGAACGGCGCGAGAAATGTCAGGGAACTCATGGAAGAATTAGGCGTAGAACAAAGCCTCTTGTCGCACCATCTCGCTATCCTGAGAGATGCCGAATTGGTGGAAGCTACCCGTGAGGGCAAAACAATGATCTATCAACTACCCACGACTGTGACAGATTCCACCGCCGGTAAAGCGATCAATCTTGGCTGCTGCAAGATTTCCTTTGACTAGGAGGCTGTCCGGGATGAGGTTGATCTACTGTGGTTACGCCGGTATGAATCAGATTTTCCGATTCTTTTCGTTCAATAGTCACCACTATTCGCCTGAAACGATCGAAAAATCTGACTCATACCAACACAACCTCGTGACGATCACTCATCTGAGACAGCCTCCTAATCTGCTATTTTCGAAAACCATGAAACCTCATTCTGTGGCACAGCCATCTTCTTCACTTATCAATACGTCTACGACAGCCACCTGGTTGAATTTCTTCTTTTTCATTATCATCGTATTCAGCCAAACTCCCGCCTTAGCCAACAAAGGAAAACTGGTGATTACCGGATCCAGCACTATGGCCCCACTGGTATCGGAAATAGGGAAACGGTTTGAAACGGTTCATCCCGGGACTCGCATTGACGTCCAAACCGGTGGCTCTTCACGAGGCATTGCAGATGCGGTAAATGGGATGGCAGATATCGGCATGGTTTCCCGAGCGTTAAAACCACAAGAGGATGCATTACACGGTGCCACGATTGCGCATGACGGGATTACAATGATCCTCCACCAAGACAATCCTGTTCATAAATTGACGAATGAACAGATCAAGGCAATGTACTCCGGTGCCATCACGAATTGGAAGACCGTTGGCGGCATGAATGCCCCAATCACGGTTGTGAACAAAGCCGCAGGGCGCTCGACGCTGGAGTTATTCCTTCAATACTTCTCCCTTTCGACTCGGCAAATCCACGCCCACGTCATCATCGGCGACAATGAGCAAGGAATAAAAACCGTCGCCGGCAATCCTCACGCCATTGGCTATGTGTCGATTGGAACCGCCCGATATGATGCAACTCATGGAGTCCCCATCCGATTGTTGCCCTTGCATGATATTCCGGCAACATTGGAAACCGTGCAAGACGGCACTTTTCCTCTATCCCGTCCACTCACACTGGTGACAAGACAACAACCCACAGGTCTCGCCCAAAGCTTTATTGAATTTTCTCGATCTCCCGCTGTCCATGATCTCATCTTCAAACAATATTTCGTCCCGCTTCCCTAACGATCGAGTCCTATTGTGGAGCCTTCGTTCCCTGTCGCTCATGGCTGGCAGTCTTCTCCTCCTCATCGTCCTATTTCTTCTCCAGGAATCATGGCCGGCATTCCAACATGTCGGCCTTTCCTCATATTTCAACGATTCCGACTGGTACCCAACGGAAGATCTTTACCTGCTTACTCCGATGCTCTGGGGCACGGTATGGGCCACCCTCGGCTCGGTCCTTCTCGCGGCGCCGCTCGGCATACTCTCTGCGTTGTTTATTCAGTATTATGCTCCTCCATTATTAGCCATAATATATCGCCGGTTGATCGAACTCTTGGCTGGTATTCCTTCGGTCGTGTTTGGACTGTGGGGACTGGTTGTCCTTGTTCCTCTTATTGCTCGCTGGCATCCCCCGGGTCCAAGCTTATTGGCTGGTATTCTGATCCTATTTTTGATGATCCTGCCCACGATCACTTTAGTCGCTCAAACCAGTTTTGCTCAAATACCCGTCTCCTTTCTTCATAGCGCAACAGCCTTGGGACTCAGCCGTTGGTCCATCATCCGAAAAGTGGTTTTTCCAACGGCAAAAGCAGGAATAATCACAGGAATTTTCTTGGGGGTCGCCCGAGCCCTTGGAGAAACGATGGCCATATTGATGGTCTGTGGCAACATCGTACAAACGCCATCACATCTCTTCGATCCCATCCGTACATTAACGGCAAATATTGCCTTAGAAATGGCCTATGCCTTAGGGAATCATCGTTCCACACTCTTTGTCAGTGGCCTACTCCTCATGGCGATGGTTGTCCTCTTCGTAATGATGGCCGAAAGCCTTCGACACCGGAATCTCGATGCTGCCACAAAATACTAGTTTTCAAGAACGATGCAGTACGATGATGATCTGGTTCTCGGCCGGACTGATCACATTGGTGTTTCTTTGGCTCCTAGGAGATCTTTTTTGGCATGGATGGGCACAACTCTCTTGGAGCTTCTTGTTCTCTTCTCCGCAAAATGCCGGTCGTGAAGGCGGGATTGGCCCCATTCTTTTCTCAACCGGCTTAATTATTGGAGTCTGTATGACGGTTGCGTTACCAATGGGGCTAAGCACAGCAATGTTTCTCGCTGAATATACTCAGGATGATCATCGTCTTGGACGACTCATTCGCGGTTCGCTGGATGTATTGGCCGGCGTCCCGTCAATCGTCTTTGGCCTCTTTGGCAATGCACTATTTTGCCAGGCATTCGGATTAGGGTTTTCCATTCTTTCAGGAGGACTGACATTAGCCTGTATGGTATTGCCCATTCTCATTCGCACACTAGAAGAAAGTTTTCGGGCCATTGCCTCTGAGCAGCGCCTATCGGCGGCCGCACTCGGACTTTCCAGATCAACCACTCTCGGGTGTATTTTACTCCCGGCGGCCATCCCCGGATTGGTCATGGGAAGTATTTTAGGGTTAGGACGCGCCATGGCTGAAACCGCGGCCTTGATCTTTACCAGCGGGTATGTGGACCGCATGCCGGAATCGTTGATGGATTCGGGACGTTCCCTGTCCGTGCACATTTATGATTTGGCGATGAATGTGGCGGGTGGAAATCCCAATGCGTATGCCACGGCTCTCGTGCTCGTCGGTCTTTTATTTATTATTAATTTTTGCGCATCATGGATGGCCGAACAATGGACTCCACTCAACCAACTTCCAGCATAAAATCAGTCCAAGACATACCCACGGAATTTCAAACCTGGGCACCCTATCCATCAGCTCAACCCTGCTGTGAACCCAATACCCACATTCGGGCCGAAGAACTGTCCCTCGCGTATCAGGGTCGTCTTGCACTTCAACATCTCAATCTGGAGATCAATAAGGGATGCCTCACGGCTTTGGTGGGTCCATCAGGATGTGGAAAAACCAGTTTCCTCATGAGCCTCAATCGCCTAACCGATCTTATCCAGGGCTGCCACGTCTCGGGTCGTTTACATATGAATGGGATCGACATTCTCGACATTCTCAGCCCCGCCACCAACGTGCTGCAACTCCGTCGAATGGTAGGGATGATTTTCCAAAAACCCACGGTTTTTCCGTTTTCGATCCGAAACAATCTTGAACTTCCAATACGTGAACATAGTCTGCATACCCATACAACTATGGCTTCAACAATCGAAACAATCTTAGGCCAAGTCGGGCTGTGGAATGAAGTGAAAGACCGTCTGGACCATCCAGCGCAAGGCTTATCCGGTGGGCAGCAGCAACGCCTGTGTCTGGCACGTGCGCTTGTTCTCACACCGGAGATTCTCTTGTTAGATGAACCCTGTAGCGCATTAGATCCCATTTCCAGCGGAATCGTTGAAGACTTAATCGTAAGTTTACGTGGTCACTATACGGTGATCATCGTCACGCACAATTTGGCACAAGCGCGCCGTATTGCGGATTATGTCGGTTTTTTTTGGCCAATAAACGGAGTTGGCGAACTCATCGAATATGGTCCCGCTCAAGACATTTTTCAAAACCCTCAACACGAATTGACCGCCGCGTATTTCTCCGGCGCTCGCGGTTAACGG
>QIDY01000404.1 GCA_003228495.1 Nitrospirota bacterium | reverse complement strand
GGAGCCTTCTAGAGCTCGAATCATAATTTTCGTATGATCCCATTTCCCCACCCGACAATTTAGAATTGGTTTTGACAAGGATCGGCAATCTCTGCATTACCGCCTTTTAGCGAACCCCTTGATCAATATTCGAGAAATAGATTAGTTTTTTGCAGGAGCCTGCCGTGCTTCTTCAGGTGATACCCTGTTAGGGGAATAGTGAAAAGCCTTTTCATGTGTTATATTGTTAATAATGTTAATTAACTTTATGGTAATTAATGCGCTTCTCCAAGAAAAGTGAATATGGCTTACGTGCGATGATCGAGCTGACTCAGGAATATGGGGGCGGTTTGGTGCAGCGAAAAGTGTTAGCCGACCGTCAGAACATTCCCTTGGGTTTTCTCGAAATGATTCTCTTATCTTTAAAAAATGCCGGACTCATTGGAAGCCGTCGTGGCATGAATGGCGGAGTGTTTTTAATTAAGTCCCCGCGTGAGGTCACCTTGGGCCAAATTATTCGTATTTTGGATGGCCCCCTTGCGCCGATTGCCTGTGTGAGTCAAACCGCCTATCAAAAATGCGTGGATTGTCCCCATGCGGGAACGGCCACCTGTCCGATCCAACGGATAATGTTGGACGTACGGAACGCCATTGCCTCGGTGCTTGATCATTATTCTTTGGAAGATTTTGTGTATGCCAAAAATGGTCGCCAATCAAAGGGCAAAGGTAACTACTCAGGTAGGTAGACTGAAGGCTGAAGGCTTTTACATGCGGCATCATTCAACACTTCGGGTATTATGAGTGCGAGCCTTCAGTCTTCAGCCTAAATGCCTGAGTAGTTTCATACATTTACACATCTGGATAAGAGGGAGCATATGGAAACGCATTTGCGCAGTGTCGTAAAGGGTATGAGTTGGCGAGTCATTGCAACTTTAGTGACGACCATTGTGGTATGGGTCATCTCCGGTGAGGTTGCCATGGCGTTGTTTGCTGGGGCGAGTGATTCACTTGTGAAAATTGGCCTCTTTTGGGGGCATGAACGTATGTGGCAAACGGTGGCGTGGGGTCGAGATATTCCTCCCACGAGTTCCCCATAGATAGAAGCTAATGACCAAGAACATGGCAAATCGAATCTTAGTCATTGGAGCATGTGCGGCGTTGCTCGGAGTCGCGGCCGGAGCATTTGGTGCTCATGGCCTTCGCCCGATTCTTTCCGAAAAAATGATGACTGTCTTTGAAACGGGTGTGCGCTATCATCTCGTGCATGCGTTAGCGATGTTGATCGCAGGCTTGAGCGCGCATTGGTTCAGCCATCGTCTATTTGTCTGGGCAGGCTGGAGTTTTTTGATTGGCCTCTTTCTTTTTTCGGGAAGTCTCTACACCTTAGCCCTTTCGGGTATTCGTGGTCTGGGTATCCTGACACCTTTCGGAGGTTTGGCTTTTCTTATCGGTTGGGGATTCCTTGCTTGGGGATATTGGAAAGACCCTCCCACCCGTGATTCTTCGTCTCCAAAATCCCAAGAAGAAAAATGAGTGGTTCTTCATTGAATTTTTCCCCTAAGAGGCTGTCGAAGAAGCAATATTTTTCACTACCCAAGGTGGGCTGGCTTCTCCCATATACAGGGTACGATGGGGAAATGGAATTTCAATGTTCTCCCGATCAAAAGCCTTTTTGAGACGCCGACGGTATTCTCGTCCCACTCCCCATTGCTCAATGGGTAAGGTTTTGATTCGAACTTTGATCTCGACTGCCGATTCCCCAAAGGCGTCCACACCCAGTATTTCGATGGGTTCCAGCATTTTTCTGCCAAATTGTTCATCTTGTTGCAAATCTTGTCCTACCTCTCGCATGATCTCTGCCACCCGGTCCGTATCTTCTTTGTAAGCTACGCCGATATCCATGACATAGGCGGACCAGCCCTTGGTCATGTTTGCCATAGTCGTCACGGTGCCATGCGGAAAAATGTGGACTGTGCCGGACAGATCGCGCAACGTGATCGTTCGAAAACTAATGGCTTCCACTAAGCCACCTGTTCCATTGACAATGGCCACGTCGCCGACCCGGACTTGATTTTCTAGAATCACAAAAAATCCGTTGATGACATCCCGTACAAGATTTTGTGCGCCAAAGCCCACGGCTAACCCCACAATGCCGGCACCAGCCAATATAGGGGTAATATCCAGGCCAATTTGATCCAGACTCATGACGATCCCGACTACCCAAACAAGTGTGAGGCAAATGGTTCGCAACAAGCCGGTGAGAGTTTTCACTCGTTTTTCGTTGGCGACACGTTCTTTGTCTTCTCGCTCCCGCCAGGTGAGTAACACCTGTTCGAGTTTTCCTAACCCAAATGTGAGCGCCCGAATGGCCCCGTACGCGACGATGCCAATCAACAGAATGCGAAGACTGGCTTCTAAGAAAGCCATGGATTTGTGGGCAAGGAATGGTGACAGTTGTTCGGTGAGAAATTGATCCATCCGGTGTTCTCCTTTTTCTTGATCGGTATGAGATGTTTCGGGCTTGTGATCTTGTCAAGACGAATTTGTTTGGTATTCTTACAAAGGTTGGCATGAATGCCAAGAGGTACTGGCGCAAGAATTCGGGTCAGCGTTCAAAGGGGAACAAATCAGGAGGATGGTTCCTTTGAATTCAAGCAATGGAAGGAGACGAAGTGGTAACAATGGCGTACCTTTTCTCTTGACACCTTGGACTTGTAATGGTACAAAATCAACTGCAATTCATGCGCTGAGACAACGACGTCTTAAGCATCGACTTAAAAGACCAAGGACGATGAAGTCCTCGACCGGAAAAATCTGGCTGAGGGCTTTTTTTTTGCTATTTGAGCCTATCGTGCTATTGGGTTCTTTTCGCTTTCCGTGTGGGAAGTCTAAAGGTCACGACAAAGACGCGTGGCAACAGGTCGCGAACTCGGAGAGTCAGAAGACGGTAGCATATAATGTCGCTGTCGTAACCAGGAGGGTTAAATGAAGAAAAATGGCTATTTGGCAAGTACTGTTCAAGAAACCAGTGAGGATATGATGTGGAATATCAGAAATTTGTGTTCAATGAGTGTGATGATTGGACTGCTAGTTATGGGTTTCGTCAGTGTCAGTCATGCAGCAGTGTTAACCAAAGAAGATTTTAAATTGTATGGGTACGTGGATACGTCTTATGTCCAAAACTTTAATAATCCAACGGGTAAGGTCAATCAGAACCGAATCTTCGACGTCGATTCCAACTCATTCAGGGTTCAATTAGCACAAATTGTGCTGGAGAAAGAGGGGAAAACGGGAGGAGCATTAGCCGATGCGGCCGGCTTCCGTATCAAACTCAACTTTGGCGAAGATGCAGAATTCACAGGTGGATCGTTTGGCGGGGACGATATGGATTTTCAAGAGGTCTATGCTCAATTCATTGCTCCGGTTGGAAACGGCCTCGATCTTCGAATAGGACGAATGAATACCTTAATCGGGTATGAGGTCATCGAATCTCCCTACAACCCGAATTTTTCCCGGTCTTGGCTTTTTGGTTTTGGACAGCCCTTTACTACGACTGGTATTCGCGGATCCTATAATTTTAATGACCAGGTGGGATTTTCAATTGGTGTCATTAATGATTTTGCAGGAACGGCTTCTGATGGTAATAATACGAAGGGGGTTGAGTCGGCGTTGTTCTTATCTCCCACAGATTGGTTGGGATTGACCGCCTATGGATACTTTTCAGCCAACGAAGGGGCCGTAGGCGCCGATGCCGGCCGATTGTTAGGTGGAGGGATTATCGATATTCAGGCCACGGACTCCACAGAAATTGTCTTAGAGGCCTATTATGCTAACCAAGAAAATGCGTTTGCGAACGGGAGCAACGCTCGTTGGAATGGATTTGCGGGATATGTCATTCATGATTTTACTGACCAATGGGGGATACGATTTCGCGGTGAAATCTTTGAAGATGCCTCCGGTGCTTTCTCCTGCTTTGGTGGCGGAACGAAGGGGACCGGGAAGGCCGGGTCATGTGCACCTGTTGTTGGATTTGCAGGGCAGACATTATGGGAAATGACCTATACGCTGCAATACAAACCGGTTGCATCCCTGATAACACGTGTGGAGTTCCGACATGATAAATCCGATCAAAAAACCTTCCTCCAGGGGACCAAGGCGGTGGATAATCAACAAACCCTCGCCTTAGAGGTCATTTATCTATTTTAATCAATTGAGGGCCTAATTCCCCGCGGCTTGCAGCGTGCAAATTAGAATCTTTGAAATGTGATATCCCGCTGTGTGCTGTGCGGTAGTTCATCTGACTTGAGGAGGCAGACATGACATTTTTATTTCGAAATCGAATAGTTTGGATAACAATTTTTGGGTTAGTCGTTTTATGGGGTGTGGTTCCTGGCGTCTATGCACAGGATTCAGGGAGCACCCCACAGATCAGCGCTGGTGATACTGCCTGGGTGTTGACGTCGTCGGCTCTTGTCTTGGCGATGATTGTTCCCGGTTTGGCTTTATTTTACGGGGGGATGGTTCGCAGTAAAAATGTGTTAAGTACGTTGATGTATAGTTTTATCTCGATTTGTATCGTGAGTGTGGTGTGGGTATTTTGGGGCTATAGCCTTGCGTTTGCCCCCGATGTTGGGGGGATGGTTGGTGGCCTGGACTTTCTGGGGTTGGCCGGGGTGGGTCCTGAACCCTCCGAGGGTTCTACGATCCCTCATATGGCATTCATGGTGTTTCAGTTGATGTTTGCGGGTATTACGGTTGCCTTGATTAGCGGTGCAATCGCTGAACGGATGAAATTTTCCGCGTTTGCTCTGTTTGCCATTCTGTGGGTCACATTCATTTATGCGCCACTGGCTCATTGGGTATGGGGCGGCGGATGGTTAGCTGAACTCGGCGATTTAGATTTTGCGGGCGGAACAGTGGTGCATATTAGCTCGGGTGTGGCTGCGTTAGCTTGTGCCCTCGTGTTAGGAAAACGAAATGGATATGGGAAGGAAAATATGAGCCCCCACAACCTTCCGTTTACGGTGATTGGTGCGGGGTTACTATGGGTCGGATGGTTTGGGTTTAATGCCGGGAGCGCATTAGCTGCTGATGGTATTGCCGCGAGCGCTTTTGTTGCTACGCAGGTCGCGGCGGCAGCCGGAGCGTTAGCTTGGCTGTGTGTGGAGTGGGGATATCGGGGAAAACCAACGATGCTCGGAGGAGCGAGTGGAGCCGTGGCTGGTTTAGTTGCGATCACGCCTGCTGCCGGATTTGTCGGGCCTGTTTCTGCGATTGTGATTGGGTTAGGCGGTGGGGTAGTGTGTTACCTTGGAATCCTCTTGAAAAATAAAATGGGCTATGACGATGCCTTGGATGTGCTCGGCATCCATGGTTTCGGTGGAACGTGGGGGGCGATTGCCACAGGATTATTCGCCAGCGTCGGTGGAGGCACAGGACTCTTTTTTGGAAATCCGGGACAGGTACTTATCCAAGCCATTGGTGTGGGGGCCACATGGGTCTTTGCCTTTGTGGGAACGTATATCCTTCTTAAAATTGTGGATGGTATGGTTGGATTGCGGGTGAGCAAGGAGGAAGAAGTTCTCGGGCTAGACCTCACGCAGCATAACGAACGGGCCTATGGCTAATGTACAAAAATATTTTTTCACTCCTTGAATGTAATGATTCTTCATGGAGACTTACAAAGTCAGACGGGTTTACAGGTTTCCATAGCTTTTTTTATTTAACGGAGGGACCACCCCTATGAAACTTATTCAAGCTATCATTAAGCCATTTAAACTTGACGAAGTGAAAGAGGCACTCATTGAATTGGGTATTCAGGGTATGACGGTGACCGAGGTCAAAGGATTTGGTCGACAAAAAGGGCATAAAGAGACCTATCGTGGGACGGAATACCAGATTGAGTTCGTGCCAAAAATTAAATTGGACATTGCCGTGGCGGACAATCGCGTGACAGAAGCGTTAGAAGCGATTACGAGGGCCGCCAAAACGGGAAGTATCGGAGACGGAAAGATTTTTGTTTCCGAGTTGCAAAATATTATTCGTATTCGGACGGGAGAAACGGGAGAGGGCGCGTTATAATTATTTACTCACCAGATTTATCACAAGCGAATGGCTTAAGGAGACCTTATGAGAAAATCCAACTTGCTCATTAAGCTGGCCATCCTGAGCGGACTAGTGGTCGGAATGGGGGAGTGGTCTGTTGCTTTAGCAGAGGAAGGGGGTGCGCCAACAATTGATACGGGAGATACTGCTTGGATTTTAGTCTCTTCTGCGTTTGTCTTGTGTATGACGCTTCCAGGATTGGCGTTATTCTATGGAGGGTTGGTGCGGAGTAAAAATGCGTTAGGAAC
>QIDY01000281.1 GCA_003228495.1 Nitrospirota bacterium | reverse complement strand
CGCAAAGGGATGTTGGGCCAGGACCGGACGATTCTGATCACCGACAATCCGGAGTTGTTCTTGGCCCCAGTCAACACCTTGGTCCGGGAGATGCGCACGCGCACGAACCAACTACGCCAGTTACAACATCGGTTGAAAAAAGGATCGGCCCAAGGCCAATCCTCCAGTCGTCAATCGGTGGAGAAGCAACAGGCCAAGATCCTCTGCGGCCGGCACATGAAAGAATTGATTCAGACGAAACTGCGCCACGTACAGGAGAAGCTATGCCTGAGTGATCACGTCGATCACACCGCTTGGCACCGCCTCCAACGGACCCTCTTGGGAATCAACATTCTCTTTACCGATCAAGAGTCCTGGCCAGACGAAAACATCGTGCGGGCATACAGAAGCCAACATCATATTGAGGAAGCCTTCAAGCGGATGAAGAATCCTCACTTTGTCAGTTGGCGTCCCATGCATCACAGGACCGATCAGAAGATTCGCGTTCACGGCTTTTACTGCGTGTTGGCGCTGTTGCTCAGTTCCCTGTTGCGCCGACAATTGGCAAGGAAGGGGGTTGATCTGAGCCTCGTCACGATGCTGGAGAGCCTTTCCCAGGTCCAAGAGATCGCACTGGTGTATCGAGGAGCATCCAGCAAGATCAAGCCGGTCCTCACTTCTTCCACACTCAATGCGACACAGAAGCAGCTTATCCAAGCGCTCGACTTGAAACGCTTTCAGATCGCGTAGGTCATACGACACCGACGCCCTCACTTCTTCAGTGAACGCATGCTACGAAAAAGTGACACTCGTAACTTGGTAAACTCGGGCCCCGCTAAAATTCTTATTCCCTATATGCGCATAAATAACTTGAAAATTTGTAACAGAAAGGCCTAAACTTGATGTATGGAGAAGGGCCTTATCTGCCGGCTTCAGGACAAGTGCCGGATTCTGACTAGGATCCTCGATGAACGGGGTCGGCGCTTGTGGGCGGCCACCAAAGTCAGATCTCTGCCCTTTGGAGGGGTGTCGCTGTTGGCCAAGATGACCGGCATGTCGCGCACAACGATCCACCCGGAAATGGGGAAACTCGATGCTGAAGAAGAATGGAAGGCCGTGCCAACCGGTGGAGCCGGAAACCGGGAGGGGGGCGCGAGCCGATCACCCAGCACGCCCCCGATATTCTATGCGAGTTGGATAACCTGGTCGAGCCAAGCATACGAGGAGATCCGGCATCGCCCCTGCGTTGGACGTGCAAGAGCACTCGGCGATTGGCGAGGGAGTCACACCGCCGCGGCTACCGGATTGGGGACCGGAAAGTGGCGGTTCTGTTGCACCATATGTGGTATAGTCTCCAGGCGAACGCGAAGACTGTGGAAAGCCGCCAGCATCCTGATCGCAACGACCAATTCGCCTACATCAACAAACAGACGAAAGCCTTTCAACGCCGGGGCCAGCCCGTCATTTCCGTCGATACGATGAAGAAAGAACTGGTGGGGCAATACAGGCGTGTGGGCCGGGACCGGCAGCCGGCAGGAAGCCAGAAAAGACCTTGGTGCATGACTTTGCGGAAAAACAACTGGGTAAGATCATTCCCTACAGGGTCTACTATGTGGCCGACAATAGCGGGTGGGTCAGTGTCGGTATCGACCATGATACGGCCGACTTTTCCATCCCCAGCATCCTCTGGTTGTGGAAACAGATGGGAGCCAAGACGTCTCCAGATGCTGACGCGTTGCTGATTATGGCCGACGGAGGCGGGAGTAACGGACACCGGGTACGTTTGCGGAAGATGGGAGTCCGCCGATTAGCCAATGTAACTGGGTTGCGGATCACCGTCTGTCACTTCCCTCCTGGAACCAGTAATGGAACAAGATTGAGCATCGGATGTTTTCCTTCATTACACAAAACTGGCAGGGATGTCCGTTGGTCAGCCACGAGGCCGTCATCAATTTGATTGGACACACGGCCACCGCCACGGGACCGCGGATTAAAGCGAAGCTGAACCGGAAGAAATATCCCACCGGAATGAAGATCTCTGATTTGGAGCGGGCGCAGGTCCGGCTTCAGCCGGCCAAGTTTCACCGCGAGTGGAATTACACGATTGTTCCCGACACGTAGTGGTTCAATTTATTTATGCGCAAGCACTAAGTCTTTGATTTGTTTGGATAATGAAAAGTCCATGGTCGGTCGCTGGATGTATAAGTACTCCAAAGGGGGAGTAGCAAATGATGCTATTTGGATGTATCTTTCGCTCATTCAAGATTAGCAGACTTCTTACGGAAGAAATTAAGGGAAGAAGAATCAATGAAGGCCATGATACTCGCCGCAGGGGTTGGTAAGCGGCTCCTGACTGTTTCACAGGGACGTCCAAAATGTTTGCTACAGATCGGGGGACGGTCGCTGTTAGACCGGTACCTTGAAAATTTGGCTGACCTGGGGATCACGCAAGTCACCCTGGTGGTAGGCTATCAGCAAGAAGACATCCGTTTGGCATTGGAGGGACAGAACTATGGAGCGAATCTTGATTACCTCGTGAATGAGCACTATGAACGGGGAAGTGTTGGATCGCTCTGGGTAGCTAGTCAGGTGATGGATTCGGATATCCTCATTATGGATGCCGATGTGTTGTTTCATCCTATGATCCTTCATCGCTTGGTTCACTCGTCCCATCCAACAGCCGTGGTTATGGATGAAACCGTGGTACACCAGGGCGAGGAATGTATGGTCGTGGCTCAAAAGGGGAGAGTTGTGGCACTCACCAAACGCGTAACGAGGCCCTACGATCAGATTGGGGAAGGGGTGGGGTTTCTTAAGGTGGCTGCCACGCATCTTCCCCAACTGAAACAGGTTATAGGGAAATGTATTGCCAGTGGAGACATAGACAGTGAATATGAAGATGCTTTGCATGAGTTTTTTGACCAAGTTCCTGTTGGGTATGAGACCATTGGAGGATTTCCTTGGACCGAGATTGATTTTCCCGAGGATGTGGTCCGAGCAGAGCAGGAAATACTTCCCAAGTTAGGGATAACTTACAATTGAAGGTGGTGAAAGTGAAAAAAACTACACAATTTAAACGAATGTTGCAATCAGATCGATTGGAGTTTTTGCTAGAAGCGCATAATGGACTCAGCGCCAAAATTGTTGAAGAGTCAGGGCATAAAGGCATTTGGGGAAGTGGACTAGGGATTTCCGCCTCCTTGGGCGTGCGGGACAACAATGAGGCGAGTTGGACGCAAGTCCTGGAAGTTGTCGAGTTTATGAGCGATGCTACTACCATTCCTCTGTTGCTGGATGCGGACACGGGATATGGAAATTTCAATAATGTCTGCCGGCTTGTCCGGAAACTCGAACAACGCAATGTGGCGGCGGTCTGCCTCGAAGACAAGTTATTCCCCAAAACCAATTCTTTTCTTGGTGATCAACAACCTCTTGCAGATATGGATGAATTTTGCGGGAAAATCAAGGCAGCCAAAGACACTCAGCAGGATCCGGATTTTTGTGTTGTGGCTCGTGTCGAAGCCTTCATTGCCGGCTGGGGACTCATGGAAACTCTGAAGCGGGCTCATGCCTACTCTCAATCCGGTGCAGATGCGGTCCTAATTCACAGCAAGTTGTCCAAGCCCGATCAAATTCTGGCATTTATGAAGGAATGGAAAGAATCCTGTCCGGTCATCATTGTTCCCACTATGTATTACGCCACGCCGACCAGCATCTTTGAAGAAGCGCACATCAGTATGGTGATTTGGGCTAATCACTTGGTTCGAGCAAGTATCTCGGCAATGCAGGATATTGCCAAAAATATTTACATTGAGCGGTCACTCATGACGGTGGAAGACGCCATCGTACCGGTTCGAGAAGTGTTTCGTTTGCAAGATGCAGATACGTTAAAAATCGCAGAAGATGCATACCTCCCTAGCCGCCAAACTGAGCGTGGGCGAGCGATTATTTTAGCGGCGTCAAAAGGTGCAGACTTAGGCTCGTTGACTGATGCGAAGCCCAAGGCCATGTTGCCTATTCAAGGAAAACCACTGTTGCAACGGTTAACTGATCATTTTCATGCTGTCGAGATTCACGACATTCTTGTTGTGGGCGGATATAAATCTGAGACCATTGATATTCCGGACATCAAGGTGGTGGTCAATTCAGACTATGAGCAGACGAAGGAACTGTCTTCTCTGTATACGGCGTTGGACTATTTCGATCGGCCGGTCATTGTCTCTTACGGGGATATTCTATTTAAAAACTATATCCTACTCCGGTTGCTCAATGAACCAGGGGATATTGTGGTTAGCGTGGATTCAAATCCAGCAAGAAACCATACACAGAATAGATTTACAGATTTTGTTCGGTGTTCGAAAAGTTACGATACGGATTATTTTGAGGAGACCGTGCAGTTGTTAGAGATGAATCCTGCTCTTTCTCCAGATCGAGCTGATGGCGAATGGATTGGGCTAGTCAAGCTTAGTGTCGAGGGAGCGAAACAAGTTCAGACGGCGCTTGAGGAACTTCACCGTCGAGATGATTTCAATACTCTTCGCATGAATGACCTATTTGAGCACGTCATTCGTGGGGGACATGAGGTTCGTGTCGTATACTCCAATGGCCATTGGCTGGATATTGATGATCTCGAGATATTATCAGAGGCCATGGAGTTTTAATTTATGTTCCATCCTTCACTGTTCATTGAGCACGGGAGACAATTAGGTCTCGATCTTTATACTGGGGTTCCTTGTTCGTTTTTGAAGCCTTTTATTAATTACGTGATTGACGATGAAAGCGTATGCTATGTCCCTCTAACTAATGAAGGTGAAGCCATTGCCTATGCGTGTGGAGCGTATTTGGCTGGCAAGCGTCCAGTGGTGATGTTTCAAAATTCAGGGCTTGGGAATGCTGTGAATCCGCTGGTTTCACTTGCCTATCCTCTGCGAATCCCTTTGTTGATCATCTGTACCTGGCGTGCGCAGCCTGGTATTTCCGATGAGCCCCAACATGAACTCATGGGTCCGATTACACCAAGCATGTTTTCCTTGATGGAAGTGGCGAATGAGGTTGTGCCGGAAGAACCGAAAGCCGTGCAGCTGATGTTGGATCGAGCAGTCCTGAAAAGTCAGCAGAATAGTCTTCCGTATGCTTTGATTATGCCCAAGGGTATCGTGGAGTCCTATGCCTTAACAGGTGAAGCTGTGCCATCCCGTTCACCTGATGGTAGGTTAGAGACGCAGGAGCTTGGGGCTGCTCACATGCGGCGTGGGGATGTGATTCGCTTGATCTGTGACATGTTGGGAGAAGATGTTGTTATCGTTGGCACAACCGGCTACACTAATCGAGAATTATTTGCCTATCGGGACTCTCCAAATCATCTCTATATTGTGGGGGCGATGGGAGGGGCTCCCTCGGTAGGGTTGGGGCTGGCGGCTCATTTGCCTGATACAAGGAAGGTGGTGGTCTTGGATGGAGATGGGGCAGCGCTCATGAGAATGGAAGCCATGGCCTCTATTGGGCATTTTCAGCCTTCCAATCTTATCCATGTATTGCTGGACAATCAGATTCATGAGTCCACTGGAGGTCAAGGCACACTATCCAATACCATCGCCTTTGACCGCATTGCCCAAGCTTGTGGGTATAAGAGAAGCCAGTCAGTTTCCTCCCCGTCGGCTCTAGAGCAGGCTCTTAACGTCGCCTCCTCAGAAAAGGGTCCCACCTTTATTCACGTACGAATTATTCCGGGTACACCAAGCCCTCTTCCCAGGCCAACACTGAAGCCCCATGAGGTCAAGGCTCGATTTATGTCGTTTCTGGGGAATTTGTAGTTGGCGGCGGTGTGTCTCCATTGTGATAAAAGGTTCAGACGAGTGAAGCCGCGTTGAGCCACCATCTCTGGTGCGGCTCAACACCGACGCTCTGCAGGCGGGGCTTCACCCCATAAGCGCTAACTTGTTTATTGATTTATCGAGGGGGGTTCCCTAATATAAACATAGCGGTATACATTCTATGGAGGAGAACCCATGGAGGAAGACTGGACACTATTATGGTCAAATGCTTACCTGGTTGACGCACCAGAGGCCAGTCGATGCTATGCGAACGTGGGTCGGTCAGAGTATCCAAAGAACATCTGAGAGTTTCGCGAGCAGTTCACCTCCACTGTTGGGAATTTCATTGCTGATTGAACCGCTATCCATGCAACAGTTGAGGTCTTGTGGCTAAACCAGGTAAGCATTTACGGTCATTTTTTCCAGATAATTGGAAGGAGTTGGCGGTTCACGCGGGGGCGTTTAAAGGTCTGCGGAAGAATAAGTGCCACGGGCGTGAGCCCGTACAGCTTGAGGGTGCAAGTCCCTTTGACAACCTGATGGAGGTGAAGTCATAGCGAAGCGCAAGGGCGTCATCGTGAGGTGGGGTCTGAAGGCAGCGTGGAGCAAAGGCGTGGGCCGATGGACAAAAAACCAGATACGAGGCATACCGTGCCGGACGAGCGAGCATGGATTCGCGAAGTCCGTATCCATCAAGGGCGCGGGTTGTAAATCTGGCGGTCGTGCGCTGAAGGCGGTTGAACTTACCTCGGGAGGCCTCGTGTCTGTCTTGGTGGCAAGACTGAGGATCGAGTGATTGGTCCTGACCAGGCGGGAGGAGTCAGCAGAGGGCATAGTAGTCCCGGCAGGGATGAAGGCCTGAACGGTGAGGAGTGGCCAGGAGGCAGCGGAACTCATAAGCGACAAGCGGCTGAATAACCAGTTAGATCTGGCCTTCTCGACAGAAGTAGGGGTGAAGCCCCAAGGGCTGTCCAGGAAGTGACCGAATCGCATGCGGCGAACCGCCCCGCTGAAAGCCCAGCTATGGGTGACCAGGTAATGGAACTAGGACCTAGTGTAGTGTCCTAATTTGATTGCATATTATCAAGTGTTGATCGCGCACGATTCACTTTGTTTAAAATTTCTTCAGCAGACTTTGTCCACACAAACGGAGCCTGTTGCTCAAACATCGCGATCGGCCTTTCTCGTGACCGACACTCACCGAACTCGCTTCTCTTGCCACGGCTTTCTTCCCGAGACGG
>QIDY01000175.1 GCA_003228495.1 Nitrospirota bacterium | reverse complement strand
ACTCCGATTTTTTCTAATTGCCCAGATGGGACCCGATCAACTAATAGATCCCAGATGACACTGGCGAGATTTTCTCCTGTGGTGGTGAGGTTCTGGAAAGCTGGATCGAAATTTAAATGTTGGTGATCGAAACGAGACACGATTCTTTCTTGCACAATCTGATCGAGTGTCCCAACATTGGTGATCAACCCCGTATTCGTATCCATTTCCCCTCTGACCGTCACTTGTATCGTATAGTTATGGCCGTGCCCATTCAGGTTATTGCATTTGCCGAAAATTTTCTTATTCACATCATCCGGCAATTGATCGGTATGCAACCGATGCGCGGCACAAAATTTATAGGTCCGAGTAATGGAAGTCATAGATGGCATAGAGATTATGACACTGAAAAGGTGGTTGGATTTATTGATGAGACTTAAAAACTGACTGGGGCCATCCGCAAGTTTTTATTGAGAAGAAGACTTCGCCTCTTCGGATTGATCCAAAGAATTGTTGTCCCATTTTTCTTCGGGCACCTGAACAATGACATCGCCCAACACCCGGGCCTGGCAGCCCAATCGACGATAGGGTTCGGTGAGGGCTTCTCGATCCAGTAGATCCTGCTCATCAAAATCAATGTCGGACAAGTTCCCCAGCCCCACTAGCACATCGACTCGACATGTCGTGCACGACGCGTTGCCGCCACAATCATGATTTAAAGGGAAGCCCATTTGCTCTGCCGCCTCTAAAAGAGAAAGATCGGCTGCAACTTCTCCACTTTTTCCTTCAGGATGGATAAAGGTGACGCGAGGCATTGAGATCGTCCCTTACCCAGCAGCCACCGGGGCCGGCTTCATCGGACACCGCCCTAATCGGATATGCTCTTCAAACTCATGCCGGAACAGTCGCAGGCTATTTTGCACTAAGACCGCCGCGCCGGTTACTAATGTGCAAAAACCTGTCCCCTTCACAAACCCACAAATTTGGAGCAATTTGGCTAAATCTTTTTCTTCACCCTGCCCATCCTCAATTTTCCGAATCAGCGTTGCCAGTACTTCCGTGCCGATCCGGCAGGGCGGACATTGGCCACAGGTCTCTTGTTCAAAGAAATGGGAAAACTTCAGGGTTTGTTCCACCATACATGTGGCATCATCCACCACAATAACGCCGGCAGAGCCAAGACCCGTCCCGGCTTTTTTCAACGAATCAAAATCCATAGGCAGATCTAATTGGTCTGCCCCCACCATAGAAAAGGATGGTCCACCAGGGAACACCGCTTTAACGCCATGGCTATTAGGCACACCTTGACCACATACTTCAATCAGATGACGGATAGAAGTTCCCAGCGGCAATTCATACACACCAGGTCGATTGACAGCCCCACTCAGGGAAAACAACATTGTGCCAGGCGTCGTACTCGTCCCTACTCCTCGAAACCATGCGGGGCCATTGCGTAAAAGGTTGGGAATATTCGATAAGGTTTCGACGTTATTCACGAGTGTGGGTTTGCCATGCAAACCAAACTCCGTGGGATAAAAAGGGGGCTTTTGTTTCGGCTGCGCCGGACGACCTTGCATGGACTCCAACATCGCCGTTTCCTCACCAGCCACATAACTACCATACCCGTCAAAAACTTCAATATCTAACATGAGCCCAGTGCCCAAAATATTTTCACCCAGGAAACCCTTGGCGCGGGCCTCCTCTTTCGCCCGCTCAAAGGTAGCTTTCTCTTCTACGAATTCGTGGTTGAGATAAATATAGGCTGCTTTGGCTCCTACGGTATGAGCCGCGATCAAACATCCTTCTAATAATTGGTGTGGATGATGTCTGAGCAAATAGCGATCTTTAAACGTACCAGGTTCATGCTCCCCCGCATTGCACACAAAATAGCGTTCTGTGACTCGATGATTCAGAACTTTGTCCCATTTCAAGCCGGTGGGAAACCCCGCACCACCACGCCCTCGCAAGTGCGCCTCCTTCAATTGGGCAATAATGGTTTGTGGGTCACCCTTGGTGACACAGTCTGTCCAGGCCTTATAGCCTCCCTGTTGACAATAAGGTTCGATAGCCCAGGCTTCTCCGGGAATTTCCCGCAACACGCGTGGCGTTATGGTCTCATCCATAGCTTTTCTCAGTGTACTGATTGAAATTTTCCTTGGGTGTTGAGCTGTTGGGACTATCAGGAGGCATCCTTCCCATCATCGTCCACATGACCTACGACCACTATACGAATGGGTCTGCAAAGCCGTCAACATAAACGTGTGCAATGGCAGTTCTCAGAACATGTTGACACAGGAAGGCGAGAAACCGTGAGTATATTAGGCGCTCTTTCCTATCATCTGATCCACTTGCTTACACAATTCCTGAACCGCCTGTGCCGAGGTTTCTAGCGCCGTTTTTTCCTCAGCGGATAAGGCATATTCTATAATAGCCTCGGCTCCATCCGAACCCAATTTCACAGGTACTCCTAAAAACAGATCATGGAATCCATACTCTCCCTCACATGACACCGCACAGGGAAGGATTTTCTTTTGATCTTTTGTGATGGCTTCAACCATTTCCACTACCGAGGCGGCCGGAGCATAGTATGCGCTGCCTGTCTTCAACAAATTGACGATTTCTGCTCCCCCTTCACGTGTTCGCTTGATCAAGGCTTCGAGCGCTTCAGGTGAAAGCCATTCATTGATGGGACGACCCGCTACTGTGGTATATCGAATCAATGGCACCATGGAATCGCCATGTCCGCCCAACACCATCGCATGAATATTCTCGACCGATACCTGCAAGGCATCGGCAATAAAAGAACGAAATCGTGCCGAATCCAACACACCTGCCATCCCCAAAACCCGATTCCGAGGAAATCCACTTACTCGGTGGGCCACATGGGTCATCACATCGAGAGGATTAGACACAATGATGAGAATGGCGTTCGGCGACCGTTTGGCGGTTTCCCGCACAACGGAAGAGACAATCCTGGTGTTGGTCTCGAGTAATTCATCGCGGCTCATACCTGGCCGTCTTGGGATACCCGAGGTAATGACGACAAGATCCGAATCTTTCGTCTCTTCGTAGCTATTGGCCCCCGTAACCGCTGAGTCATACCCACAAACCGGCCCGGCTTCAACTAAGTCCAAGGCTTTGCCCTGTGGCATTCCTTCAACAATATCCACCAACACAATGTCATACCAATTTTTTTCAGCGAGGCGTTGCGCAATAGACCCACCCACATTGCCCGCACCCACCACAGTCACTTTGACTCGCCTCATAACGCCACCTATTCCTTAAAGGAGTCCAGCCACGCGCGTTCAATCATCGTCATGGCTCGCCCACCCTGCAACTTTAAAATTGATGGTACAGACAAAATTATCCCCATAATAAAAATTCACTTTAATTTTTTTCTTGCCGTATTCCCGTGCCAAAAATTCTTCCGGATGATCGACAAACTCCTGGTAGGTTCCCGCCGCATACTCACCCAACTCTTTAAACGCGACGATCATGCCGGTTTTAACTTCCTGCAGCATTTTGGTCGTACAGCAAGGATAGATTTCCCAAAACTTCTCCCGGATTTCGTCTAAAGTTGGCTCGGGTCGCTCGCCGTCCGGAGGGCGATCTTTCCTGTCAAACTTGGCCTGACGCCGAACATAGGGATACTGATTCCCGGTAAAAAGCTTATACAGCCACGGCGGCACATCAGGGTGAGGCGAATTGGTCATCGTCTTATATTTACCGTGCTGTCAGGCGTTGGTAGATCTTAGGTAACCGAGTCGGAAGCGATTCCACCTCATCCACAACCAAAAATCCAATGTCCCCATACATCCGTTTGACATAGTCCGTGGCGGCTTGATCGATAGTTATACAGAAGGGGTGGATGGCCTTAAGACGTGCCTCACGGAGCGCCATCCTGGTATCTTCCAAAGAATATTCATCCGCATACTCATCGTCCAATGGCTTCCCATCGCTGATCAGGATCAACAATCGTACTTTCGCGGGCTGTTGCATTAACCGATGCGTCGCATGGCGAATGGCGGCTCCATCACGATTTTGTTGCCGCGGTTTGACGCCGCTGATTTTCAGCCCTACCCGCCCATCAGACCGTTGATCAAAATCCTTCAGAACATGGATGTCCACTGATTGCCGTCCTTGCCCGGAAAATCCATAGATGGCATATTGATCACCAATGGCTGATAGTGCCTCGGACAGTAATAATAATCCTTCCTTTTCAATGTCAATGACAGGACGAGCCCTGGACCCGATTTGACGGCCGGTGGAGCCGCTCATATCCACCAGAAAGGCCACCGCTACCTGGCGATCCTGTTTTTGTCGAGTGGAATAGACCTGATCGGAAGGCTCATGCCCTCGTCGCCGGTCCACCATCCAACCCACCAAAGCATCAAGATCGATATCTTCTCCATCTGATTGGCGTCCTATCCGACGAAACGCTTCGGGACGAATGGCCTCAAAGTAGCGCCGAATCAGACGGACAATGGGGCCGTACGTGTGAAACGTATCATCAACAAAGTCAGGTGAGCCTTCAACACCCTCTTGCTCAATGACCCGGCACCATTGAGGACGATAGTCACGAATTAATCCATCCCACTCTTCGTACACATATTCACCCCTGCTTAGAGAGCCCCCAGTGCGGCCATCCTGCGGATTGAGATTGGGTTGAAACCATTGTTGTAGAGGAGAGGCTCCAAATAGGGGTTTCTGGGGGTCTTGCGGCTTTTGAGTTTGAGAAGGAGGAGATGGCCGATGACGAACTAAGGATTCACCTCCGCCCGTTCCTTCTGAAAGACTGCCTCCCTGTTGTTGGCCTCCGGCCCGTTCTTCCAGACTCTGATTGTCCTCGGCCTGAACCTGATCCGGATTTAAAATTCCTCGGAATTCCCAATTGAGGAGTGGTTGATACTCATTCTCCAAATGTTCCACAGCTTCATGATGTTGCCCAGCTGTCGATTCCGCTGCCGTGTTAGCAAACGGTTCACGCTGTTCCTCATCCGGGTCTTTCGTTAACGTCCCAATTCGTGACTCTAATTCCTGGTACAGTCGATCCGCTAACTCCACCCCATCATTAACTGTTGCGGTTGGGCAAAGAATCGCTTTTGCCATTGCCCACACCTCATCAATCACTTCTTGAAGCCCTAGACGCGAAAAATCATCTTTTGTCTGTCCGGAAAAATACAATAGCAACGCGTCCAGCACGATTTCCCGCGCAGTCATACCATGCGACAATGTGCGAGTCTGGATGGCTTCCTTTGTCAGAATGGCCAAATCTTCCTGCAAGCCGGGGTATTCCTGCTTGAGCAAAAAATCGATCCGGGCATCTTCGACAATTTCCCATAAATCCCGAATAATTCCAGATTGCGGATATAGATGAAACAAGTCTCCTAAGGTTTTGATAGACTGAAGTTGGGTATCGGCTGTTTTTTCATACCGATCTTTCACATTCAAAGCCACGCGTTGCAGTACCTCATTCGATACACGATACGTTCCAAACTCAACATGGCCCACCTCATGGGCTACCATGACGGTATACCAGCGTCGGTTTCCCTCTTGAGTCGGGGATCGCTTCATGACGAGCGGGAGATAAAGGGTTAAATTATCAATACGCAACTGCGCTCGCTCTGAACCCGAGTCCAACATGTTTTGGCCCAATGGTGTATCACTCCCTTTATTGTCCTGCAATGGCTCTAATGCGACATCTTCCCCACACAGAGCCATGGCAAACATTTTCAAGGAACGAGCAACCTGCCGAAGGGGTACGCCACTGAGAGCTTCTTCCACCACAGCACAGGCTTGCCGGGTCTCCAGGGCAAAAAACGCCCGCCCAGCGTCTACACTGTATTCTAAGGCCTCCATCCCCTGTCTAAACCAGGCATCAAATACCGTGGTGTCTTCTGATTGCCTCTGTAATCCAAGAATTTCAGGAACCCGCCGAAAATACGTCAACGCAGTCAGTGGGTCTCGGTCCACCACCAAAAGCCCGAATTTCAACACTCGGACTTTCCATTCCTGAGATGGCAACTGCAACAGAATTGCCGGGGCTTCCGCTAAAAACGCAATCGCTTGTTCCGGCGAACGGTCCGCGAGGTTCGATCCCAGATCAATGACCCATCGTTTCACGTCTGAGTCAGAGATTTCCAAAAATAAATTGGGACTGGTCCGAAAAAATTCTAACGTGCCCACATAGTCAGGCTTCCCGAAACTGTTTTGGACCATCAACTTCATACCAAACCCAATCCAAGCCTTCGCGGTTTCTAGCGGAATCGCGTGAGCAATGGCTGGAGTCTCGCGAAAAAACTCATTTCCTAAAACATAATTCCACCCGGCCAACTCCATCCCCAATGAGGCCCATTGTTGGATCACGTCTAGGGAATGCTCTTGAGCCAACTGCGGCAGGACCTTCAACCACTCATAGGCACATTGCGGCGCAGAATCTAAGGGCCCATCTGCAAATTC
>QIDY01000254.1 GCA_003228495.1 Nitrospirota bacterium | reverse complement strand
TCTGCAACCCCACAACCTATCCGCAACCTAGAAAGTGATTGATAGTTTCGCAACTTCTCAAAGGGTAGGGGGCATGCTTTGGAAGATATGGCCTGTGAGTCAGGTTACAAGCGGGTGAAGAGTCATGCAGTCAGACAAGCTTTAGTTTGTTTTGTCTAGTACTTTTGAGAAGGGTCGACCATGAAGTTGGCCAGAGTAAGATCGCGGAACTTCCTTGACCGGAAGCGGTCGAAGAAGGTACTTTTTTGTCCGACTTGAACATTGGCCAGGGAATGTCCGAGAATTAAAAAATATCATTGAACGGGCAACGATCCTGCCTGATGGGCCAATCGTTAAAGTCGCCGATAGCATGTTGGCGCCGAACTCCACGCAATCACCACAAAAGTAGTCGAAAAAAACCTTGTCGATGTAGAGTGGGACCATGTCACAAAGGTACTGAAAGAAACTTCATGGACTAATGAGGGTAAGGACTGATAAGGACTGAGCTGTCGTAATCTTAGGGATTGCTCCTGACACACTCCGTTCCCGAATGACGAAATTCGGTATCACTCGCCCTTAACAAACAGCATTATTTACAGAGTCTATTGTGGAAAAGGCCTTGAACCAAATTGCGTATGCTAGCCCCCTTGTTATTGTATGTGGGCTCTATGTGACCTATCTGGTAGCACCAGAATTTTATTTGTCTTACATTCTGGAGGAAGTCCAACGAGAGCAACGGGCAGTGGAGTTTGTGACTTTTCTGTGCGCTTTGATAGCCGGGGGGATTTTGTTCTATTCCACCTGGAACTTGTGGAAAAGCGGTAATTGGTTGGCGGCAGGCATCGTTGGATCAGTATCTGTGGCTACACTACTATTTGCGGGTGAAGAAATTGGGTGGGGACAAAACTTCTTAGGGTGGGAAACTCCTTCTTGGTGGAGAGAAAATTTTGGTGTTGCGACGGACCTTCATGGTACCAGCTTTCCTGTTCTGCAATTGGCAACCATGTTTATTGTGGTGATATTTTTTCTGTTGCCTTTAGCCTGGAGGTTTCAATCTTCCTTGCGGTTGCCGGTCGAATTAGAACCAGCCATCGCTGAAGGTCCTGTTATTTTCACCATCGCGTTTGCGGTCATCTACCGTGAGCTCAAGGGTATTTACTTGTTGCTTGTACCTGGAGGTAGCCAGACTCGTTTTTACGAAGAGTTTTTTTGGGGGCTGAATGAGCACAAGGAAATGCTGATTGCGATTGCCATGCTATGGTATGCTCTCTATCGTCTACCTATCTTCAAACCGATCTTCCCTCGGTCGTGAGTACCCCAACCTGAGTAGTTGTTCTTTCGGGTAATTCATCCTTCTTAATTAATCCAGAGCTTCAGGATTTAGCATGGGTAACGGTCTAGCCCTCCACAGTGAAAGTAGACGGCGGTCCTGAAGTTCTCGATGTTACGAAAGCCGCAGGGCATGTTTTTGATCTTCTGAGTCTTGGGTCTCTACGGGCTTACCACTTTTTTGCTTGCAGTTCCCTCATCACTTCCCTTTGAGAAACGGAATCGTGAATGGGTAAATAAGCTCGATGAAACGACCGAAGAAAGGAAAGGACACGGTCGTGGGGAAGAGAAATCCGCAACCCAGCCGCAACCTGATTCAGTGAAGGTAGAGCACCAGACTCATAAGCTATTGAAAGATATGGTGGCGGTGGAGGGTCTCGAACCCCCGGCCCGCGGCTTATGAGTCCGCTGCTCTACCACCTGAGCTACACCGCCATTATGTAATTTAGATAGATATTGTCGCCATTCCCAAAAAACTATGTGATCTATACCACAGGTCCAGAACATCCGACAATTCCTTTTCTCAGAACTGCGTATTTTCTTCAATCTTGTCTAAGCCTGGGGGCCTTTTGAATCACCATGACTGACACCGACACGACAATGCTAAAGCAATCTGCGCTTGTTGGACGGCAGGCCATATTTGATCAACAGATGGAGGTCTTTGCCTATGAATTGCTCTATCGAGACGGTACAGACAATAGCGCCAATATTATGGATGGCGACGAGGCGACTGCCAGAGTCATGGTCAATACATTTTTAGAGTTGGGGATTGACCAGATCGCTGGGAATGTTCAGGCCTTTGTGAATCTCACGGCCAATTTTTTTGTGGGACGCCATTATGAAGTGCTTCCATCCAAAAATGTGGTATTGGAAGTTTTAGAATCGATTGAGCCAACGCCCTCGGTGCTGGAAGCCCTGATTCAGGCCAGACAGGATGGTTATCAGATTGCCTTAGATGATTTTATCCTGCGGGAATCTCATCGTGGCTTATTGGATTATGCAGATTATGTCAAAGTGGATGTGTTGGCTTTAACGGATGAGGAACTGTATGAACAGGTCGCGATGTTAAAAGAATATCCTGTTCGGTTGCTGGCCGAAAAGGTTGAAGACCGGGGAATGTATAACCAATGCTTGGGCTTAGGATTCGAGTATTTTCAAGGCTACTTTTTTTGTAAGCCCCAGATCTTGGAAGGCGTAAGTCTTTCCAGTAATCGTATGGCGATAGTGTTGCTCCTTGCAAAACTTCAAGATCCTTCTATTGAATTGCATGATCTTGAAGACCTTGTCAAAAACGATGTGACCCTGAGTGTCAAACTCCTACGTTATGTTAACTCCGCCTCCATCGGGTTGCCTCGATCAGTGGATTCGATTTCTCAAGCGATTGGGCTGATTGGAACCGAACGCATGCGACAATGGGCCTCCTTGCTGGTTTTGGCCCAAACAGGTGATAAACCATCCGAACTTATGCGGGTGGCTCTCATACGAGCACGTATGTGTGAATCTCTTTGTCCATTGCATGGAGTGTCCCCAAGTCAGGGCTTTACGGTGGGACTGTTTTCAATATTAGATGCGTATTTTGATTGTGAAATGAAAGACCTTTTAGCGGACCTTCCCCTTGCATCAGAGATTCTTGATGCATTGCTAAAGAGAGAAGGGGTTTTAGGAGCAATCTTGGGAGCGATTCTGGCTTATGAACGGGGAGGATGGAATCAACCAGCCATTAGGATGGTCGAGCCTCATATTTTAAAATCTGCGTACTGGGAAAGTATTGAATGGGCCAATGATGTCATGGAAACCGTCATGATACACCAAAAACAATCGTAGATGACCATGGAACCGAGTTCCGTTCACTAACTGGCAATGATTATGTTCTTCGTTTATCGTCCTGCTCGCCGATAAAGGCATTAAGGACTCCAAGGCCCTTCTCGCTAAGTTCCACCGGTTTTTCTTCCTCTTCAGTTGCAATTTGGTCATCAGCCTGTTTGGGTATGATTTTGGCTGACAGCTCGTCTTCTAGCGCTTCGTCAGAAAGATCCATATCATTAAGGAGGGCATGCAGGCGCTGAAAAGCTAAGATTGATCGGGCATGTGAGGCCCAAGAACCAGAGAATTCGGTATCGTTTACCTTGGTAATGCTTGTCCAGAATTTGGACTCTTCGGGTTCGGACATATTCCCACTCACAAATGCTTGCAATTTTTCCATTAAAATTTCTTCGGTCTTTTCTAAGCCATCATATTCGACGAGGGATCGTTCGACAGGCCGTTTGGACAAAACGGTAAATGTTTCTCGCCAGATATCCAAGGGTTGGGTTGTCCCGTTGGAAGGAGAATCCTCGTGTTTCTGTAAAAGCGTGAGGAATTGTTGGAGCGCCTTCACTTTTCTTGCAGCCAGACTGCCTAAGGGAATCCCCCAGATATGCGCAATTTCATGATCTTTGAGCGGTAAGCTTCCGGCTGTCACCAAGTCTTGTTGGGCAATTTTGTTCCGGCGTCGAAAGATAGCCCGTCTTCGCAACAGGGCTTGGAATTCCAACAAGAGTCGTTGGGTTTGAAAGTCTTTTTGGGGAATCTCTTCATGTTCCCAAGCTCGGTCCAATTTTCGAAGTTCTTGGCGGAGGAGGACTGACGGAGCTTGGCTTCTTTTAGCCTGGAGTGTTTCTTCATCCGTCTTAAAGTCTGAACTCAACAGGCGTTCCACAATCCGGATTCTTCGGTCCAGAAGGGTCAAGGATTGTTGTAAAAATTCAACATGCATGGCTGGCCGTTCCCGTTTCTGCCGGTAATAGCCCTTATATTGATTGGAGCGAGACGTCACATCCTGTACCGCTTCCAGGGAAATCGTTTTCCCCTTGGGTTGTTTCCCAGCTAAAAATCGAGAGTCGGGTTGGTCCTCGGCCATATAATCAATTTCCTCTTGTGTCACATCGATATATTGCAGCAAGAGAAGCTGAAGCATGGTTCGACTTTGGATCGGAAGGACCTGAAGGGCGGTTTCAATCTGTTCAAACTGAATTTGGGTTGCCATGAATAATTCCTAGGTTATGAGTCGTTTGCTATGACGATGAATTGGTTTCATCCAAGGATTCTAGATACGTGGCGGCGTATTCTCGTAGTTGTTGGACTGTCCCGCTGGCATAGAGTTCACGGGGAATGGGCACTTTTACCAATTCAGAGGGATCAGCTCCACGTTCGGCTGCCCAATCTTCGTCAACATATAAGGTGACGGCTCCATCTTGTTCCCGGCGAACGAATAAAATGTTTTGCTCTTCTTCCATCTTTTCTCTCGAAAATTATCAAGAAATCATAGAGTTTTGATAGCACACCGTTCGAATGGCTGTCAAAAAGACAAGCTGCAGCCAAGTCCAAGATAGCAGGATAATTGGCAATCGCTTAAAATTGCAAATGTGTATGCCTTCAAAAATCCAGCAAGGGCAACAGGAAGAGAGAAATAAGGAGGACTCTGGGAGCAAAGGTCGATGAAGAGCAAGGGGACTACAGAACGTAGTCCACAGAAAGTCAAAAAACGCCCTGGCTATGGTTTCCATAGCCAGGGTATTGTGTGCCACTGTTCAGTCGGGTGTTAGACGAGGTTACCCTCCCAGGGTATCCACCACTTCTTTCATGCTTTTCATGAGGCAGGTAAAAATGGGGATGTCCCGTTTGACATACCGGCTGCCCTCAGTGGAGCGTAGCTCCATGACTAAATCTAAAAAGTCCTGTGGAGAATCCGTTTCAAAGGCGACCACAAATTCTTGGTCATCCAGTCCAAAGGAATACGTGGTGTTGAGTTTGACTGAAGGATATTTATGTCCAATCTCAATGTGTTCATCCATCATTCCTTGGCGGGCGGCTTTCGTAAGCAGGTACCACTCGCGGGTTTTCTCGAAGGGATACACAAAAATATATTTCGCGCGCCCGGGAGTAATTTTTAATCTACGACTTTCCTGTCCCTCATGCACATGATGGTCTACATACACGGATCGTTTCGTCATAGAAAGATAGGAATAGGGCGTGGTAAGGTAGTGGCCCAAGCCTGTAGACAAGAGCTTGGCAGTCATTTCTTGGAACATTTCCAATTCATAACTAATCCGCCACAACATAAAGTCGCAATCGCCTCGGATTCCTGTCGTGGTATAGGGAATGACGATGACCTTGCCGCTATATTCTTCAGCTGCGCGGACAAATTCTTGCTTTCCCAAGTCTCGTTCTTCTTTGGGAAGACGTCTCCACAAAGGGTCGACTTTATAAAAACAAAAGTTGACGAATTGTCGGTTGGGAGCCTCTTCGGCACCGCCCATGGTTATACCTCCTGTGGAAAGAAAGACCTGTGTGATTCTATTGATTTAAAAAGAAAACGGAAGTTATTACCATCGAGCCTGTAACATTGTCAATGAGGATTTGCACTGAGGGTTTGTTGGTTTCAGAGGGAATACCGAGTCTTGATGGACGAGTCGTTTGTGATTGAGGAAAAATGGCTAGTACAGGATGAGTAAGGCAAAAGAGTCAAAAGAGTCAAAAGAAATGGAACCTGCCGGAAGAAAATTTAATGTAGACCTCGAAATTTCAAGAATTCTACGATGTACTTCTTTCGCTGTAGCCTTAATGCTGTGTGCTCCCTTAACTGCGATAGCCATTCTCCAGAATCCTGATCGCAAACAAGTCGAACAGGCGTTGAGTAGGGGGAAAGAATCAGCCCGACAACATCGTCCTCCCAATGAATTGTATTGGCATTTTGGTCCAATGGAACGATTTGAACCACATGGGTTTTTAGTGACGAAAATAAGCGGGTTTGCAGTCATGTCTGGCCACTATGCTTTACGTGGGGAACAGCCTACTGAGCAAGATGTTCAGCGAATAATGGAGGAAGATGCTTTGCAGGTGGTGGTCAAGGTTTTTGGATATTCTCCAGGCTTTGCGCGGGATAGTTATCTACTGATAAAACAGGGCAATCAGGTGGTTAAGCCTGATCGCATCCGTTTTGATGCGCGTGCGCAGGCAGTCGGGCAACGACAAGGGCGCCCGGTCTTTCGCGCGAAAATTATTGGCTCATTTACCTATGGAAGCGTTGATCTCGAAAGCAGAACCACCCTGTTGGTCTTTCCTGGGACGGGTGGAGAAATCAAATTTGATTTGGAATTTTCTGCGATTCCTTAAAGGAGCCACGAAGCATCGGATGCGGCCCTCCCCACGATGAAAGCCCTACGTGCAGAAATTCTTATAATTGGATCGGAGTTGCTTCATGGGGGCCGAGTAGACAGTAATTCCCTCTTTATTGCGGATATGTTAGCGCATTGTGGTATTCAAGTGCGCAAAAAGATGGTACTGGGGGATGATCTCGCGGATATTCAAACGGCCCTCCGATTTTCTTCCAAAAGAGCGAATGTGGTCGTGTTGACTGGTGGTCTTGGATCAACAATCGATGATTGCACCCGAGAGGCAATCGCCACGGCATTTGGTCGTCCTCTCACCGTGCGCAGAAAAGCCCTCCGGAACCTTAGCCGTCAAGTCCATCGTCGAGGGCGAACCGTTACGGCACTATTGGCCAAACAGGCTCTCATTCCCTCCGGTGCAACCGTCTTAGACAATCCAGTGGGAACAGCTTCTGGG
>QIDY01000310.1 GCA_003228495.1 Nitrospirota bacterium | reverse complement strand
GGGAAGGAGCTGACACCATGACATTAACAGGCATAGAAACCCAGCAATTTTCACAACCGGTATCATCTGTCTCTCAAGACCGAAACCGGGTGACAGCTGCACGTCCAAGCGGCGATGCCACCGATAAGGCCCATGATCGGCCGGAATCGCGTGTTTCTGCTCCCATCCAAGATCAGGTCACATTGTCAAAAGAGGCTCAGGCACTTTCCACTACCAATTCCCCAACGTCGAAAGGCAATCCTTTCCAAGAATCCCCATCCCCCTTTGATCGGTAATTTGGAGAAGTCATTAGGACAATTGGCCTCTTCTCAATTCAACAGTTGTCATGTTCCCTCCCCGGTTGTCGAGTCTGACCTGCAGGCTTGGCATCGATTCATCCCACTTGTTTCCTACCTGCGTGTCTGTGCCAGGTATCCATCTCAAAAATCCCATAATAGATTCCCAATAACAAATGTTGGGAATGACGGGGAAGATGAATGAGGTTGGGAATAACAGGAAAGATAAAAGAGGGCAAGAATAATAAGGAAGGACGAGCCCCGATTATCGTCGCTCGTACAGCAGCTCACATGCTTGAGCATATCCTTGTATCCACCCTTCATGATATGCCTGATGCAACGTTCGTCTAACCTGTTCGATTTCACGATGCCCTTTAAACGAGCCCGGGACCTCTGAACACACCATTTCTACAGCAATATCTACGAGACGCTCACGAAGTTGCCAAAGTTCATCAGTTACCAATTCCTTGAGACTTTCCTCCGCACATTGTGATACCACTTTTTCTAAAAATGTATCATAGCCTTGAATGGCAATGGTCCGTTCCCGAATGCGCCCTAACTCTTCTTTGATTTTATTCGTATTTCTCATCAGTACCTTAAACAATTGCTTGCGAGCCTCTTCGCGTAGTGTTCCCTCCATACGCTGCAAGACCACGACAGGAGAAACGGCTTCTTCTGCCTCTTCATCCTCACGGCGAAACTGTGCAGGGCCCGCATGTCCTAACCGTAATCGATCATAGGTTTTTCGGGCATCGGAATCGCCAAGTATTTCGTAGGCGGCATTAACTTCGCGAATTTTTTTCTCAGCCTGACGGTTCCCTTGGTTTCGGTCAGGATGATATTGGAGTGCCAACTTGCGATAGGCTTTTTTTATCTCTTCCTGCGAAGCTTGAAGAGATACCTCAAGAACCGCATAATAATTCATAGTAGCCATTTCACGGTTTCCTTATACAAGCAATCTCATCACAATAATGAATCAACAGACTAAGCGTGGCGATACACTTCTAATTTGACCGACATGGATCGCCTAAATCCAATCCCTTCTATGCTTTCTTCGTATCCACATTTCTTGGCATTTATCGGGACGATATTCCTCTTGTCAAATGGAGGGTATTTCTCCCATCACGTCTTTTCATATTTTGAATCCCCCCCAAATGCGCTTCAGGAAGAGTCCTTCATTTTCGGTCACAACATTCGGCATCTTATCACTTTTAACACACCACCCCAGCAGGTCTCTATTACGGACCTTCTCACGAATAGCCAGGACTATCATCAACAACTTGTCGCCGTTCGAGGTCTGATCACACAGCCGGAACTGCATTTGGATGAAACGGAACTCTATTTAGACTTTGTCTTTCGTCTTTCTCAAGGGAACCATTTCATTGTGGTATATGGCCGACATGATCGCACCCGAAGTGCACCCTCCATCATCATCAATCGCACGGTAGAAGTCATTGGCATATTTTGGAAGGAACAAGACAGAAAAGGTTCACTCATCTTCAATGTGCTTGAGGCTATTTCAGTGACGCCTCATCCATCTCAAATCCCAGGGACAACATAAATAACGGGGAACCATCATTGAGATTCATGTCTGGAGATATCCCCTCAACAGACCAACGACGGCACTTTGGTCTGGCTTAGGAGGAGGCTCATGTGGAGATGGCAAGGCCAGCACCGCGTGAAGGGCCTTCCCCCAGGCACCTGACTCGAAATCTTCACGTGTCAGTTCCAAGGCACGACCATGTTGATGCGCATAATCGACCAGCCCTTGTTCGTCAATAAAGTTATTCCGCCGTACATACACTAAGGAAATTCCATAATGCACTGCGGTCGTTATTGTGGCATACCCAGGTTTAGTCATTACTACATCCACTTGTCTCATTATTTCACCAAACGGCATATTGCATTCTTCAATTCGATGGATTTGCATACTTGAGGAATCCAACGGGATGCCCCCTACAAGAAAGTGAACGCCCTCACAAGCTCCCATCTTTTCTAAAGGAAGACTTGTCAGTGGCACACCGCCAAATGCAATGAGCACAAGCTTTTCTCCTCCATCAATTCCCAAGAGCTTCCGCAAATCCCGTGCCGGTGATCCTGCAAGAGGAAAAGACGGACCCGTATCAATGATAGAGGGAAAAGCTGGCATATCAATCCCTGGATGAAGACGAATCAGATGATTGGTCTTGCCATATTCCTCTCGAATATGTTCATAGATAGCCCGCTGCTCGATTCTCGACGGTTGGATAAACGGCTCTAATACTTGATCCCAGCACAACGAGGCAATGGCAACAACGGGGCGTTGTGCTTGAAACGCACCCGCTATGGCCAAATAGGAAATATTTGAAATCACCAGATTCGTCTGTGCTTCACGTATCGCCTGTGCTTCTTGATCGACTCTTTGATTCCAATTTTCGTGAAACTCCTGATAGGCATCCCATGTTCCAGCCACATCAATATCTAACGGCCCTCGTTGAATGCAGCCGATATCTTGGGGAACAGCCCGCACTTCCCACTGCACGTTCAAATATTCATGGAAAATTGACGGCGGAACACACGTCCGAAGGATCACGTGTAAATTATCAACGACCGTCCCTAATTCATTGAGGATGGGAATGGTTTGAGCCGCATGACCAAATCCATGAGCAGAAATCGAACACCAAATAGTCGGCATTGAATACGCCTTTAAAATGGAAATTTCAAAATTGTCGAAACAAGAATGTGTCGTTGACGACCCGAACTCTCACTTGCCGACTCCCCATTAAAGTTCATAGAATTTATAGAAGGCCAAAACACGCCTTATAAGAGTCACAAAACGTCACAAAATATGACAACATTCTATCCAAAAATACTGAGATTCATCCTGATTGAGGGCCTATTTCTTATTTTCGTTATGTTCACCGCTTGCACCCATCATTCCCAAAAACATCCTCAACCGCTTCCTAGCAGCCATGACACACAATCTCGGTCCTCAATAGTTGAGCAACAGTTATTAACGACCATCCACCATGCAGAGAATTTAGAGCCTGGAAACCCACTTCTCTTAAGTAGCTTATACAGTTTGGCCAATTTTTATCACGACCGCAAAGAATACGAGAAGGCCGTTGCTCAATATGAACAAGCCCTCCGCATTAAAGAGGCAGTCAGTGGACCCACACATCCGGATATCGCAGCGCTCCTCCAGCGATATGCCCGCTTACTTCAAGATGCCAAACGCCCCACCGAAGCCGCCAACCTGTTAGCCCGGGCTGAAGCGATCCTGGCCCAATCTTCCACGAAACCTCACACCCAATAGGTTCGATCAGCTTTGGGTCCGTTGCGGCATACCCTATTGCACCGGGTTTGTCGTGACAGACCCTTGTCATTTCGACCGGGTTCTAGCGGAAAAAGTTACCTACCTAATTGCATATTGAGAGAAATTTTTCTGCCTTTTAGAAGAGTTTCATGCACATTTTTGCATATTCTATCTGGCATAAGACTTGTTTATTACGAGAGGGAATATTAAATGATTTTAGACCAAGGACTCGCTTATGAAACAGCTGCCTAAAACTCCCGTAAAACAAAAACGAACGCGCAAAAAGGCGGTGAAGAGGACCACGCCGAAATCTGCTCAAGTCGATAAACACCCCAGATGTTCGCGTTGTGGGTCTCGTACGGTCAATTTAGAGCAATTAGAGCAAGAACTGCTGGTCACCCTCAGCTTACATTGCTTGATTTGTGGCCATCATACCTTTTTAGGACGACCCGTCATCCGCTTACTCAAACGTCCCAATGTCTCCATTCCCGAATCGATCACACGACCATCCCTTCGATAAAGACCCGCCTAGCTTAGCCATTTCTCTGTTCCACTACCATGATTCTGTCCGTACAGTCCTAGGACAAATATGCTGTTCTCTTAGGCCTTGTATCAATTGACGACAGGCAGCTACACTTCCACATATTCGTAGATCGGATTGCGAGAGATCCGGAACACGTTCAAGCAGTGGGGTCAGGTCAACGTGTTCTTCTCCGGATGACAAAGCATTGAGCTGCATGATGCGGCCCTTAAGAGACGGCCAGTCGTTCGGCCATGATCGAGTTAACACTGGTACATATTGAAAATGCTGTGGGAACTGTTGTGCTATCCCCAGCAAATCTTGATGCAGCATCAATTGCCTTTCATGACGCACACTGGCAATCAGGGTCATATGCCTACCACGTTCTTTGCCTCTTTGGTCCCAATGATGATGCACCATGTAACGAATATATGAAAGGAACGGGGTAATGCCAGTTCCAAAAGCCACACACACAAATCGACGTTCTTCCCAATCTCCATCAGGCTCTAAACGAAGATTCAAGTTCTTGCACACCATCGTATTTTCATATACAGTCGCCACGCCTCGATTGTCATCGACCATCACACGTATATCAAGAGTCTTCCCCGTTTCTTCCCAATGATCAGCCACTTCCGATTGCCACCATACGGACGTGTCCGCTTGTGGTCGATGAGTATGATTAATAAACGTCTCGAGTAAACCGGGTTCATTCCACGACGAATTCGACCTGGTATACATTCGCCGCCGATACTTATCCGTCCTCATGCCCCAGGGTTTAGTCAAAAAAGCCGTACCCGGTCGCATAGTATCGTGCAGAGGATACCGCGCTCCCCCAATCTCCACACAATCGGGCAATGCTAATTGCACACGCCGAATCTCCCCAGGATCAACCACCTGAAGTTGTGCAATACGAGCCGACACGACATATTCCATATTTTGGCCTCGTCCCTCCGGTCAGAGATGCGCCACACTGAACACAGGACCTATGGGTCCTTCACAAAATAACCGATGCAATTGTACTGGGTATTTCGTGAGGTCCCCTAACATCATCAAGTTTAAAGATCTTCCTGCTCGTGAGAAAAACAGCCAGCCAACATGTGTTTGATTTTTTCATTCATTTTTCTTATGATTCCTTTTCAGATTCGTAACAGGGACTTATCTCATGGAACCTCTTTCATCAACACCTTCTCACGCTGTTCAGTCTTCTCTTTCCAAGGAACAACTCCAGGATTCAGCAAAACAAAAGGGCATTATTGAATATCAGGCTCCTCCTCAAGAATTGGAATCAGTATCCATTTCCCAGGCCGGGAAAGAAATCAATCAATACACAAAAGTCCTGAGTAACCTTCCGGATATCCGACAGGAACGAATCGCGCAGATTCAAACAGCACTGCAAAAAGGAACTTACATCGTTTCTTCCGAAGATCTAGCAGACAAACTTATTCAAGAACTCTCGGGCAATCCCTCAGACTCACCATCCTAACCGTCTTGAGGAAAGTCAAGGATAAGAGAAAGCAAGATATCTTTTGCTGGAAACATCTTCCGGTATCTTTCTTGTTTTTTTCGATTAGAATTCCCCAGTTTAATCCGCTCTAACACATTACCATCCCTCTAGAATTTCGTTGTTGTTCTTGTATATCCTTGGATGTTCATCCTCATTCCTTTTGCACACTCTTGCTTCTTCCATTTTCGCCTTGTAACATGATGCGCAACAACCGAGAAGAGAACAATGAGTACGGCATCTCAATACTTCCCTATAGGTTCAAATGTTCTTTGGTTAACCATTGCCTCCAGCCCAGAAAAGGTGTTACTCAGATCCTCCCTACTGGGGTTAGGTGCAGATCATTCTCTGCTCTGCGCCATTCCCAAGGATCAAGCTCTTGATTTATTTGCCATAGGGTTGCCATGCAAATGTCGCTCATTTATTGACGGAGAGATTTATGAATTTGAAACAGTAATTCAAGAAACTCTCACCTTTCCTCCAGCTATTCGCTTAAAAGCGCCTCCAAATATCACACGGCAAATTCCCCGCTCCTTTCCCCGTTTGTCAGTAGACATCTCTGGAACCGTACGTCCTCTTAGCCGACAGAGGCATATTCTTGCGGTTCTTCCGGTGCAATTGAGCGACCTCTCACCAACCGGATGTCAATTCAGTATCGACCCTTCGGCCTGGCCCAAAGTCTCGGCCTTACATCTTTACCTAAGCTGCCGCTTGCCAGATTTCCATTACCATTCAAAATTTCATGCATCGATCGAATGGAGAACTCGTGATAGGCATCAAATTTCTGTTTGAATCCGACCAAGATATTCCCAAACGGGATATTCTCCAATGGTATGGGTCCCAACAAGCCCATCTCGTCAATACCACAGCCTAAAGGCTGCCTGGCTAGAGCACATCGCAAGCATTTCATTATTGGTAATTTGTCTATTGCCTCTTACAAAATTTCCTGCAGTATACCTTCCATTCCAACTCGCCAATTCTACCTTTTTCTTTTCTCCGGCAAACATGACAATATGGCACCGTTTTCACCCATTTAGGAACAATCAAGAAGTGCCAGTTGCCTGATTATGGAGCTTCTGATTACAATAACTGCAATTTCCCCTAATTTTTTGCATTTTCCTCTCACCGTAGTTTTATAAGCATTGGCTTTTATTTTTACCAAGGATCTATCTCATGGCCGAGCGCATTAACAATCAAAACATTATTGACATTGCCCCACTACCTGCTCCGAAACACATGCAGGAAAAACTCCCTTTACCATATGAAACAGGTCAGATGATATTGCAAGCACGACAAGCTATCCGAGATATTCTTCATGGTCAGGATAATCATCGTCTTGCCGTCATCATCGGTCCCTGCTCCATTCATGATCCTGAAGCGGCCATTCAATATGCTGAACAACTCAAGCATGTGGCTGATCGCGTCCGTGATCATCTTCTGGTCCTATCACGAACGTATTTTGAAAAACCCAGAACCACAGTTGGCTGGAAAGGCCTCATTAACGATCCCAAGCTGGATGGATCCTGTGATATCGGTGGAGGGTTCGAACTGGCCCGTTCCATCTTACTGAAAATTAATCATCTGGGCCTTCCCTGTGCGACTGAATTTCTTGATCCCGTCACCCCTCAATATATTTCAGATTTGATTAGCTGGTCTGCTATCGGCGCACGCACAACCGAAAGCCAAACACATCGGGAAATGGCAAGCGGCCTCTCTATGCCCGTGGGGTTAAAAAATGGGACTGACGGGGGCCTCCAAGTTGCCTTCAATGCCATGATTGCCGCGCGACATCCCCAGAGCTTCATAGGGATAAACGCCGAAGGCCTTACCTCCATTATTAAGACCAATGGAAATCTTGATCGACACCTGGTTCTTCGGGGTGGAGGCGGACGTGTCAATTATAATCCGGAAGACATTTCCGAAGCTGTTCGTCGTCTCGCCAAAGAAGATATTCGGCGTCCAATTATGGTCGACTGTTCCCATGGCAATTCGGAAAAAGATCACACACGCCAAGTTCCAGTAGCCCGATCCGTAGTCAATCAATTCACCGAAGGACAAACAGCCATTATGGGCCTTTTGATCGAAAGCAACCTCAAGCCTGGCAACCAGAAATGGGAAGCCGGAAAACCGTTGGAATGGGGAGTATCTATTACCGATGCTTGCATCGGATGGGAAGACACTGAACATCTCCTTGATGAATTGGCGGAGACCTTGGATAAATCTACGAACAAAATGGCCGTATCCGGATAATCATAGAATCTCTTGACAGACCCTCTTCGAAGAACATCTGCTGTTTTTTTTCTCCAATCAGTTAAAACCCTTTTTTCTTGAAAAAGGAGAGAGTTTTCTTATCTTCTAATTTTTAGGGACGCGTTGTTTTTTTCCGAAATTGAAAACTTTTGCTTTTCAAACCACAGAAACCTTAAAAATTTCGGACTCAGCTAAACGGAAATTTCACTAAAAACAAATCAAAGGATTAGGTATGCGAAGATAGATCGGGCATGGGTGCTATCTTAGAAGATGCTGGATCGTGGGCATGTTCATGAGTATGACAGCCCAAACGATGGCAAAGGCCGCGATTCCAAAAACCTGCCCAGGCGATTAAAGACGCTCCAAGGACATCAAGGAAAATTTCCTTTCCACTCCCCGCCTCTATCCAGAGATGAGAAACAGCCAAAACAAAAAGCCCTAAAACCGTCAAAATCGCCGGGCGGATATCACGATGACGAGGGTACGTGGCTAATAAGCCAAACCCCGCTAATAGGGCAATAACAGCTATAAAAACCCACTCGGTCGTGTCTGCCCAAAAGGCTCCTAAAATACCGTCCAAGCCATCCCATGAATGGGCCGCAATAACAGGGAGCGCCAGCAACGCCAAAGGGGTCACCGCACAATGCACAGCACAAATGAGAGAGGCAATAGATCCAGCTTTAGATAGTTTGGGACCAAACGTGCTCATTTCATCTGACTTTCATCGATTATTGACACTTAGGACAAAACCCGGTGAACTCTAAAGTATGGTCATCTACGACAAACTGGGTCCGTTCTTCGATCAATTTGGTCAGTTTCTTTAACGGGCACAGCAACAAATCGACAATTCGTCCACAAATTTGACACCGAATATGATGATGATGCTTCCGACCTTCTTTCAGCTCATATCGGGATTGTCCTTCTTGAAAAAGATCCAACTGAAGCACAAGGCCCAATTCCTTCAATACATTCACTGTCCGATAGACAGTGACTAAATCAATCGCAACCTGGGCTTGCTGTAATTGTGCAAAAATTTCGGAAGCACTCAACGGCTCATGGGTGCGTTCTAGGAGAGCCAATACAGCTTTTCGGGTACGAGTCATCCTACGACCGGTCTCCCGTAGCCCCTTTCGAATAGCGGTCTCCAACATATCAATATACCTATTGCAGTGTTACAGAGAGTAACGCAGGCAGGGACATTATTGCAAGTCTATTGCAAATAGCATAATACAATAACATTAGTCAATTATTCCATGATTCCACAAAAGTTTGCATGATGAAGATTGATTATAGATCTCTCAAAAAATGAGGGGTGGCTGAACGGATGTCCGTAGCTTCATCAAAGAATTGAAAAAAGGAGTGGGGAGAACGTTTCGTGATGGTTTCACAGTGAACTAGGACAACCATAGGGGGGTTCCCTTACAGGGATAGATCAAAATTGAGCATGAAAGATGACTATCTCGTCGGAGACCAATCTGGGAGGACACAGGGGACTCGATAAAATTAGCAGACACCGGCGTGAGAAATGACGACATCACGAACCATTTTTCCTATGGATACCTTGAGGCGTAATGCCGTCGATTACCATTCTCTAGATGGCTGTCAGAGATAAGCAATCGGGGTTAGGGTGGGCCTGAAGTGAAAAGGGAGGAGCACAGAGTGAGAAAGCAAGAAGGGCCTTCTTTGCACGGTGTAGATTTTATTTGTGGCAGGAAGAAATTTATTCCAACAATAAATCGGCCCGCCGATTGAATTGGTGACAGCGATGCTCATCATCCATATCACA
>QIDY01000105.1 GCA_003228495.1 Nitrospirota bacterium | reverse complement strand
TTCTGGATTCTTGGTGGAAATCTCCCTTCTTTGTCCACCGGCGTCTGCTGAAATCTTCCACTGAGGTACAAGAATTGATGAGTTCAGGTATCCGTGAAGTGGAAATCGATAGTTCGTTGGGAGTGACGGTTTCTCCGGAATCCGAACCTGGTCTTGATGAGGGCTTATCGGCGGTAACAGATACCGTCGTTACTTCTTGTGAGCAGGATGATTCGGAGCCTCGAAAACAGACGATGTGTTCTACTGAATCCAACCAGGAATCCTCATCAGAAGAATCCAAGACTCGAGAAAAAGTCGTTCAGTTGCGCGAAGATACAATGGTTGCGGTGGAGGGTGCCTTTGAAGGTGTGAAGACCGGGCAGCCCATTTCGCAGCCTGCCATCCAAGCTGCGGCGCAAGCGTTGGTTCAGAAAGCTCTGGCGTACCCGGCTCTTCTTGCGGAAACCTTATTGATTGATTCTCTGAAACAGTTTGATAAAACGCTATATGCTCATGTCGTCGACACGGCGGTTTATTCGATTCTGGTTGGTCTTCAATTAGGATGGGATGAGAGTGAATTAGAAAAGATCGGAGTTGCCGGCTTGTTGCATGATGTCGGCTATTTGCGATTGCCACAAAATGTTGTGAAAGCCCAATGGCACGGAGGGCGCGATTCCTCATTGCTGACGCAACATGTGGTGATGGGAGAGACTCTGCTTAAACGGCATGACCAGTTTTCTTCAGATATCGTATGTATGGTGAAAGAACATCATGCCTATCAAGATGGCTCTGGCTACATCAATGGCCATGAAGGTCAGAAGCTTTCGATGTCCGGGCAGCTATTAGGAATGGTTGATTACTTCGATGAGTTGTTAACCGTCGGAGGGGTTTCGGGATCTTTGCCCGCCGCCTTGGCTATTCGGCGCATGTATCAGGAAGCTCAAAAGGGGAAATTCCCGGTGCCGTGTATGGATGCCATGATTCGAATCTTTGGCGTGTTCCCAATTGGCACGGTGGTTCAACTATCTACGGGTGAGCAGGCCGTTGTGGTGAAGCAAAATTCGGAAATTGGCGTGAAACCTCAAGTCAAGGTTTTTCAAGGTTCCGATGGAAAGATCGTCGATGTGCCACAAGTGTGTGATTTAGCTAGAGATGCCAACTTGGGCCATGATGTCAGTATTACGAAGGTGTTGGAACCTACTGAGTATTCTATCGTTCTTCAGGAGTATTTCTAATCTCTATGTTGTTAAATTCGTCTCTTGTCCAATATTTATGGGATGGTCTGTCGATTGGCGTGTGTTTGGTTGATCACCAAGGGGCTGTCATACGGATGAATGTGACTGGCTCCCGCTTGTTGGGTTGGGGGGCGGTGTGTCCGATGCACGTTTCCCTTCAAGATATATTTGACGGTCAGGAGTCTGACGACCATGGGATAGCGAGTGGAGAATCTCTCTTGACGATGATTAAGGAAAAAAAGACTGTTTGGTTTCCTCGTGCTCGTCTGCGATGTCGGCAAGGAACCCGGTGTTGGGTGGAACTGAAGGGAGTGGCAGCAGAAGAGGGTGAGGTGACCCAGTTCCTCCTGATGTTTCGCGATTTGAGCACGGAAATACAGTTGGCAGAAGAATATCGTCGTTTAGCCACTTTCCCCGAAGAAAATCCGTTCCCTGTTATCGAGTTCGATGAGGCGGGGCATCTGCTGTATGCCAATCCTGCCATGGTGTGCTTAATGGAAGAAGCGCCAATTGACCATGATGGGTTTACTACAGCATTGCCCGAACGGTTTAGTGACCTGGCAGCCCGTTGTTTAACTCACGGTCACCTTGAAACGAATATTGAAGTGCGAGTGGGAGAGAAACGTTTTGCTTGGACCTTTTCTCCCCATCCTGAGTTTGGTCTCCTTCATGGCTACGGGGTTGATATCACTGAGCGGAAAGTTGCCGAGGAGGAATTGTCAGCCTTTGCGGACACATTGGAGGCGAAAAACCAGGCGTTAGACCAGGCGTTGATAAAAGCCGAGGCGGCGACTCATGCCAAGGCCGCTTTCTTGGCCATGATGAGCCACGAAATCCGTACGCCGTTGAATGGCGTAATTGGGATGGCAGAGCTGCTATTGAATTCGTCTTTGGATTTTGAACAACAGGAATGCACAAAAATTATCCAGAAATCGGGTGAAGGGTTGCTAACTATTATCAATGACATTTTAGATTTTTCGAAGATCGAGTCTGGTTATATGGTGCTTGAAAGGATTGGGTTTAATCCGACGATTGTAGTCGAAGAAATCCTGAATTTGTTTTCTGAGCGAGCGTATCAAAAGGGATTGGATCTGGCGGCCTATATTTCACCAGATGTTCCTCTCCATCTTTTTGGTGATCCGCATCGGTTGCGGCAAATTCTGTGTAATTTCATTTCGAATGCCATTAAGTTTACTAGCCATGGATCGGTGGTGATCGAGGTGGTGTTGCTTTCTGCCGATCAAATGAAAATTGCGGTGAGTTCCGGTCAGGGTACCGAGATTTCCGAGCCGGCCTCGGAAGAATTCGTACGCTGGGTGCGGTTTACCGTAAAGGATACGGGAATTGGGATTTCTCAGCCCGTGCAACAAACAATTTTTCAGGTCTTCACACAAGCCGATACATCCATGAGCCGGAAATTTGGTGGTTCAGGGTTAGGACTGGCGATTTGCAAGCAGTTGGTCGAACTGATGAATGGCACAGTGGGAGTCCAAAGCCAGCCTGGAAAGGGGGCGACTTTTTGGTGTGAATTTCCCTTTCATTTTTCCCTAGTGGAGACAGATACTGCAGTCCAGCCGAAATTTGGAGTCCATAAAGACATTCTCGTGTGTTCTTCGCTAGATGGGACTGTTGAGGCGTTGTCTCGCTATTTAAAAGACATCGGAGTACGAGTAGTGCGAATGGAACAGGTGCAAGATGCTGTAACGTTTCTCGAAAGCAAGCAAGCCTGTCCTTCTGATGTGTTGGGAATCATTGTAGGAGACGAGGCGAAGCACGAGGCATGGAGTTCATGGCTTTCAACCGTTCGGTCATCACCGTTCTCGGAGTTGAACCTCTGGGGCTTGACTCCGTTTTGGTTCCCTAAGGGAAATGAAGATCTTCCAGTGCGGTTTGATGGCATGATTTCTATGCCGGTTCATCGCGAGCAATTGTATCGGTGTGTGTTTGATGATCCCAATATGACAGATGGGTTGGAGGTGCCAGATCTGATTGAGCAAGGGGCATCTCAAGAGTCTAAGGCGTATGAACCAGAGGACTATCATGGAGCCGACCTATCTGTGGAAGAAGCAAGCAAAGAACCCGGGAAACCGAGTCCTTCTGTTCTCATTGTCGAGGATAATCCCGTCAATCAAAAAGTTGCCGCCGGACTTTTCGATAAACTTGGTTGTCGGGTATCAATCGCTGAATCTGGAAAGCAGGCTTTGGAGCTTGTTCAGAAATTGGCTTTCGATGTCATTATGATGGATTGGGAATTGCCTGGGATGGATGGTTTTGAAACTGCACATGCCATTCGAGCGTTGGAGAAATCGAATCGTCTGAAGCGACGTCGTTTGTTGAACCCGACACAAGACAGATCGGGCCCTCCGCCTTGTCCCAATATTCCCATTGTGGGGATGACCGCTCACAGGCTTTCCGAGCAGAACATACCTTCTTGGGAAACTGTAATGGATGATTGTTTGAGTAAGCCTGTTCATTTACGAGATTTGGCAACTGTACTAGAACGATGGGTAGGGTTCAGGGTTCAGGCATTGGAAGATCTATCCTCTTTAAATGATCGTGAGGGGGAGATTCCCCTGACAGGAATCTGCACTACTAGGTCTTGTGAGGCCGTGGAGACATTGCTGGATCATCAGGCGCCAGGTGAGCCATACGATCTTTTGGCGGCCTTGGAGTCTATGGATGGTGATGAGACCTTGTTGCATTCCCTTTTTCAAATTTTTCTGGACATTGAGCCAAACCTGACGCATGAGATGAAACAAGCGATTGCCATGAAGGATCGACAGCGTTTCCTACGCCACGCTCATCAATTAAAAGGTGCCTTATTCGCGCTGAACGCATGCCGTCAGGCTACCATGGCCGAACAACTCGAGGCTGAGGCGTCTGGGGCCTTGTTTTCGGAGCTACAACAGCGGTTTGGAGAGTTGGAGCATGAAATAGAGATTTTAACGATCATGTTTAGGGATAAGATTCAATCATGGAAAGAAAAATTAGAAATGAAAAGTTAGGAGTGAGAAGTAAGAATCAAGAAAGAAGAGGGGAGTATAGAAAAAAGTCGGGATGTTCCACTTTCTTGCCCCTTACTCCTTACTTTTCACTCCTCACTTCTTACGGGGTTTTTGGGGAATCTAAGGATATAAATTTCTAGTATCTGTGAGAAAGTCTCAAGTTTTCTAACTATCAGTCCGATACCACAAACATTATTGGCTAAACTCAAACGAGGGAATCACAATGAAAGATTTGCTGACATTAAGTGAAGTTTCGACGTTTTTAAAAGTTCCGAAGTCGACCATCTACAAATTAGCGCGAGAACGCCGCCTTCCCGGTCATAAGGTGGGTAAGCATTGGCGTTTTGTCCGTGAAGAAATTGAAGCGTGGGTGCAAAATGCCGGTGGTGGTGAAGCCCTAGTCGGGGCTGCTTCCGGGAACGGGAGCCATGACCGGTATAGTTTGAATTAATCGTCTTTTCCCTTGCCTATCAATTCCTTCATATCATCATAGATGTTAGGTCTGGTCTATCAAGTCTGAATGATCGACGACCCTGATTCTGAGGAGAAGATGCCTTAGGATGAGTCGCCGATACTTGTGGAAATCTGAACCTCCCCTCCCTTTATTCATGTTTAAACCATTCTGAATTAGTGAGAAGTAAGGAGTGAAAAGTAAGGAGCAAGAAGGGGAACGATCCGAACTCTTTTCCTCTCTCTTGTTTCTCACTCCTCACTGCTTTTTGCTTCTCATTTCCCACTTTTCACTCCTTACTTTTCCCTTTTAATTCCCTACCGTTGCTGGCAGATTCTTGAAAGAAAACTTTCTTGAAGTATCTCTAAAGAATGGGAATATATTAACCGAATTTCAATGTACGGCATGTATTCATTGCCAATGAAATGTACTCGATTGTTCGTGCGCCTGTTTATAAATATTTTGGGATGCCTCACAGTGAGGACGAGACCCGAGTCGTAAGGAGTTCAGCATGATTGATACTAGTCTTAAAGTGTTAGTGGTGGATGATATGTCCACGATGCGACGCATCTTGAAAAATGTTTTAAAGCAAATTGGCTTTTCGGACATTATCGAAGCTGAAAATGGACAGGATGCGCTGAGTAAATTAAAAGCTGGCGATATTGGCTTCATCGTTTCGGATTGGAATATGCCCGTTATGCAAGGCATTGAACTATTGCGAGCAGTTCGAGCTGATGCAGAACTGAAACATCTTCCTTTTCTGATGGTCACGGCGGAAGCGCAAAAAGATAATATTATCGAAGCGGTTCAGGCTGGAGTCAGTAATTATGTTGTGAAACCGTTTACGGCTGAAGCACTTCAAGCAAAATTAGAAAAGATTTTTGCCAATTTCCAGCCGGCTAACGCCTGACGACTCCCCAGACTTCATTTCATATATTTGTTAAAGGAGAATTCTATGCTGGTGGACCGTGATATCGAAACGCATGCGGCAACGGATACAACAGAAGAAGGTTGTTCGGTTGACGCTGAATTGGCCGAAATAACCAAGTATATGGAAGTGATTACCAGCACGATTCGGGAAATGGAGTCGCCTGTGACTACCACGTCCGATCAGCTTCCTCAGGCCACGGCCCACTTGAATGATTTGGCCAAAATGACGGAAGAGGGCACGCATCGGGTGCTGACCTTAACCGAAGCGATCGAAACGAACCGAGGAGCGATGAAAAAGGCAGTGGAACAAATGAGACAAAAACTGGAGGGCGAATATGCCAAGGATGTCGATGAGATGTTGGCATTGCTCAAAGCCGATGAACGTCGCCTCTTGGATATTCATGTGGCGCTGTCGTTTCAAGATCTTGTGGCGCAACGGGTAGCCAAGCTTGTGACGATTCTCAACGAGGTGCAGCACAAATTGCTCAAACTGGTCGTCATCTTCGGTATCAAACAAAAGAAAGATGGGGCCACTGCAAAAGACGAAGGCCGTGGCTATGAGATGCTTCGACAACTCGAATCTTCCAAGACCACGGCGCTTGAGCAAGATCTTGTGGATGATATTTTGTCTGAATTTGGCTGTTCGTAATCTTAGGATTTCTAAGGTAAGGTCTATCCGATGATTGATGCCTATTGTGTTAATGAAGGTGATCAATGAACGATGAATTGCAAGAAATATTGAACGATTTTTTAGCGGAAAGTTCGGAAATGTTGGAATCGCTGGATCAACATTTTGTCAAGCTGGAAACCGAGCCGACGAACACCGAGTTGTTGAATGAGATCTTTCGGTGTATGCACAGC
>QIDY01000003.1 GCA_003228495.1 Nitrospirota bacterium | reverse complement strand
TTGTCAGGACAACGGGTGTGCCGAATTCATCCAGCCAGACTTTGTACGTTCGTCGGGCGGTCATGAAGTTGACGCTACCGGAACCGGTCATGTCGAATTCTCTGAAAAACATATCGTTGCGCCAGTCGTAATAGGCATTGATTTCTCGTGGATCGAACTCGTCCGGTTCAACAGGAAGTTTCGGACGTGGTTGGATAGACGAAAAGGGGTTTGTGCTCATCGCCACAGGCTGAACCCAGTTGGAAGAAGATAGGTTGGCCTGTTGAGCAATGGGACCTAATATTGAAGAAGGATGATACGTTGCCAGTTCATGAGGTGGCGTTTGAAGAATCAGGATTAACAGAATGGATAGTCGCATCATCCGAATTCTACCTGTTTTTTTAACAACAAGCTAAATATAACAAATTGTATTATTTGCAGAAGCTACGGTGCAAATGTGGAAAGAAGTCTTCACGCCTGAACCTAACCGGGCGAATCTTCGCTAGCTGGTGGGTTGTCCGGTTATAATTTGTGGGCCGTGAGAAACAGAATGCCTTTTTTAATGCGTTTGAGTGGTAAGAAAATGTCGGCGATTCCAAGAACCCGTTCACTCCGGCGTGATGAATGGGATTGGCAAAAGCTCTTCAGAAAGGATTCATCGTCATACATGAACCATGAATTAGGCTGGATCGGATGGTGGCTTGTGCCTCTCATAAGGAAGCCATGGGTTTGTGCCATAGGGTTCTGGGGAATCTTGTTGGGATGTGCTCCAATCGAGGGCTTGCAAAAACCTAATCAGACGGGACTAGAACTTGGATGTGCCGCGGGTGATGTGACTCCGAATAAGGCTACCATTTGGCTGAAAGCGAGTGGATCTGAGGCTCTCAGGGTCCAATACGGAATTGATTCACCCTCAAAAAGAATGTTCACAACCACTCCCGTTTCCCCGACTCCCAATTCCGACTTTACAGCCAAAATTCATCTGAGAGGGTTAACCCCAAAGACCCGCTATGTTTATCGGGGGGTGGTGGCAGGAAAACAGCTCGGACCGCTTTGCCGATTTGTTACCGCGCCATCGTCGGACGACTTTGTGCAGGTGTCGTTTGTCATTGGCGGTGATGTGCGTGCGAGTTATCGTCCATTTATACTGATGGATGAAATGCATTCCGCCAAGCCGGATTTCTTTCTTTTTGTGGGAGACACCATTTATGCCGATAAAGGGGAAACGGCAGAGAAGTTGGCTGATTACTGGGGTAAGTATTTGGAAAATAGAGATCCTGCCACGCAGGGGTTTCTGGCCGAGACCAGTGTCTATGTCATGTGGGATGATCACGAAGTCGACAGTGACTTTATCTCGACGCATCCACGCATGCCTGTTGGACGACAAGCATTTTTGGACTATTGGCCCATCCGTGAAAATTCTGAAGACCCTCATCGTCTCTATCGCATGTTTCAATGGGGACAAGCCGTTGAGCTTTTTCTCCTAGATACTCGGCAGTATCGTGATCCCTCCACGCACACTATGTTAGGAGAGGTGCAAAAGCGTTGGCTGATGGACAGGCTGATGGCCTCGTCAGCGAAGGCCAAGTTTGTTGTAACTTCGGTTCCCATCTCCGATCCGGGAAACGATAAATGGGGTGAATATGCGGGGGAGCGTGATGAAATTTTAGATTTTATCGGGAAACAGGGAATAACCGGCGTTATCTTTCTGGCCACAGACGTGCACCATGCGGCCATAGCCAAAGTCCCCGGACCGTTAGGACTCAAAGAATTTATTTTCGGTCCCTTGGCTGCGCCGATGAATTATAAAATAAACTCAGAGGAACTCCGGTTCGAATATTTCAATGATCATAATCACAATTATGGAAAGATCACTGTGCGTCCTAAAGGAAGTACCCCTCTTATAGAGGTCGAATGGTATGGAGAAGATCACAGGCTCCTTCATCGTTTGGAGGTAGAAAGTGATGTTTCAGGTAATCTCGTTACCTTTGCTTCGGAACAGTCACTTGGTTCGAGATGACTCAGGTGTGACACTGTGGGATGATTTGGCCTCCATTTCAATAAGTGAAGTCGGACGGTACTTGTAATGAAAGGATGGGGAGATGAAAGCCATAGGACTCACTCAATATCTTTCCATTGATAACCCCGAATCATTGATCGATGTTGAGCTTCCCAGGCCTGAGCCGGAGGAACGTGATTTGTTAGTTCGGGTGGAAGCGATAGCAGTTAATCCGGTTGATACCAAAGTTCGGCGGTCAAAAGGTCCAGAGGAAAAAGAGGCGTCGCCGCGAGTATTGGGATGGGATGCAGCAGGAGTGGTGGAAGCCATAGGGTCAAAGGTTTCGTTGTTTCAACCTGGAGACGCGGTCTATTATGCCGGAAGCTTGACTCGGCCGGGGGCAAACAGTGAATACCATGTCGTGGATGAACGCATCGTTGCCAAAAAGCCTGTTTCGTTGAATATGGCTGAGTCCGCGGCGTTGCCCCTCACGGCCCTTACGGTTTGTGAGGGGTTATTCGACCGTATGGGAGTTTCGGTCGACGGCGGATCGGCGGGAAACACTCTCCTCATAATTGGTGGCGCAGGGGGGGTGGGATCCATTGGAATTCAAATCGCAAAGCTTGCCAATCTTTTCGTGATTGCTACCGCTTCACGTCCTGAATCCCAAGCGTGGTGCAGGAAAATGGGGGCCGATGCCGTCATCGATCATACCAAATCCATTCCCAGACAACTTCAACAAGTACAACGACCCATGGTCGATTATATCTTCAATACTTCGAGTACCGATCAACATTGGCAAGCCATGTGCGAAGCCATTAAACCGCATGGCCGCATTTGTGGAATCGTCGACACCGCGGAATCTGTAGACCTCAATGCGCTGAAACGCAAAAGCGCTACTTTTGCGTGGGAGTTCATGTTTACCCGATCGATGTATCAGACGGAAGACATGATTCAACAGCACAATCTTTTGACACAGGTCGCCCGATGGGTGGACGATCAGAAAATCCAATCCACACTGACTAAAACTCTTTCACCAATTACTGCGGGGAATCTCCGAACGGCTCATGCCCAAATCGAAGCGGGCCACATGATTGGCAAGCTCGCGCTCACTGGTTGGGCGCTTTAATTACGGGTTCAGCATTGGGCCTTTCGATCTTTCACAGTGCAGCCGAGTGATCATTGTCTTGAACATTCGTCTTGCCTGTTCTAAGAATGCTAGAGTTTCTTTGTTCATCAGGGAATCCTGATCATGATGCCGACTCCTTCCCCATCATCCTATCCGAAAACGCCACCACCATGGCTCTGCGAGTTGCCGAAAAAAGATCCCTGGTCCAGGCCGTTTGCAGAAAGCCTTCTCTCGCATCTTGATCTTCAGGCCGGGCTCACGGTTTTGGATGTCACCTGCGGAGATGGTATTCCCGCCTTTTATCTCGCACATCATGTTGGTTCAGCAGGGCATGTGCTTGCCATCGACATCAATGAGGCTCAACTCCTCCGAGCCAGGACTGCACAAGGTCCCTACTTTCCATGGTTAGAGTTCCGTCCTGAAGACGTCAAACAATTACCAAGGGATTTAGGGCAATTCGATCGTATCACCGGCAACTTATCGTTCATGTTTTTTCGGCCTGATCGAGAGACGGCGTTGCATCAATTGTTACGGTTTCTCAACCCGGGTGGCCAGCTTGCTCTCACCTTTCCTTCGCTGGGCACCTTTGATTCCCTGTGGCAGCGGGTTGATCGGGAAATGGCCTCGAGAAGTCTCAATAAAGAACGGCAGGCACTGGCAGACTATATTACCGAAAGACCCTCGGCGGCTGATGCCCGGGGATGGTTGAAATCCGGTGGTCTAGAACGTATAGATGTCACCGAATATCCACTGGAAGTCGACACAGGTCCAGGGAATGAGTTCCTCTATCATCCATTGCTCCGTGGCGGGTTTTTGGATGATGTCTTTGAATGTTTCACAGATCAAACATTAGCTGAGTCATTCATGCAATGCATTGCGCAGGACATTGAACGGTTCACGCCACTGATAGCCCTGCGCTGTGTCATGTCTGGCTGGTTGCCGAAAAAGTAAAGCACCTCAGTTTGCCGGGGGGAGCTTTACTTCGAATGCTAGGTGAGCGTCTCTCGGTGGCTCGTCCTTACAGGATTGCTCATCATTCTGTTTGTTAGGAGCATGGTACGGAATGATCCGGATGCCGGGAAAAAGTTTTTCAGGAGTAATTCCGCCCATCTCACCCGATGATCAGGTGTTGGAGCAGGAGATTCGGACTCATGTTTTTAGTCTCGCTGGTGAGATCGGGGAACGGAACGTATTTCATTGCGACAAATTGGTTCAGGCCGCTGAATACATACGAGCAGCATTTAAAAATGCGGGCTTTGAGGTGCACCGCCAGGATTATCAGGTATTGGGACAGGTCTGTGAGAATATTGAAGTTGAGGTGAAGGGGACTAACAGGCCTGAGGAAATCATTCTCGTGGGAGCCCATTATGATTCTGTGAAAGGCAGTCCAGGGGCCAATGACAATGCTACCGGCGTGGCGGCCGTGTTGGTCTTGTCGAGGATCTTGGCACAGGCTCAGCCGTTAAGAACGCTACGGTTTGTCACCTTCGTCAATGAGGAGCCGCCGTATTTTCAAACCCCTGACATGGGAAGTCGGGTCTACGCGAAGCGCAGCCGACAGCAGGGCGAAAACATCATCCTCATGATGAGTCTCGAAACTATCGGCTATTACACCGATGAGTCACAAAGCCAACGCTATCCTCCACCATTAAACCTTATCTACCCCTCCACGGGAAATTTTATTGCCATCGTTAGCAATACCCGGAATGGATCTTGGGTGCGCAAAGTCATTGGGATCTTTCGGAAACAGGCTCAATTTCCCTCAGAGGGGGCGTCGCTTTTTGGGTGGTTGCCTGGGGTGGGATGGTCCGACCACTGGGCTTTCTGGAAAGAAGGGTTTCCCGCCATCATGGTCACGGACACGGCGCTGTTTCGGGATCCCTTCTACCATTCTGCAAACGATACTCCGGATCATGTCCATTATGAACATGTCGCTCGTGTGGTCTCAGGTCTTCAGCAGGTTATTCTGGACATCGCCAACAGACCCTGAAAGATTCCATTTTGGGGAAAATACTGCTCACGTCGATGATCTCGACCTGGGGCTTTCCAATAAAAAATACAAAATGTTGTCGACAAACGCAGGATCTTTGGTCATCCCCAGATGATCCGAAAAAATAAACAGTACCTGGCTCCACCCGATCGGAGAGGCTAACCGGCTTCCCAGTGTCTTCTCCTCCCGCTCGTCCATTAGCGCGCTTTGCCGTAAAACGACTCCGTCGCCCGGAGCATAAGCCACAACCTTCAGCTTTCCGTTAGGTTGAATCTGTGCAGTGGACATTGTGGACATCGAATCGCCTGCAACGAGGAGCAACCGAGTGGTATCAGGGGGATTGGCAGGGACATCCAGTGCTGCGGTCAGTTGTTTGGCCCGGGCTAAAACTTTTCGTTGATGATCCAAGGCCACCCGCCGGCGTTCATGTGCGTCGGCAATGTCCGGCAACAACTTGCCCAGCAGATTTGCCTGAGACGGATCGGCCAATCCCCATCCATGCCGCTCCCATAAGGCAGGATCAAACACATCCGGGACGGGTTGCCCATTCACATCCAGTAAAGGCTTATGGCGGCTGCGCGGGAGCAACTGATAAACCGAGGGCATGGTCCCGACGATCGCCGCCGGGTAGGTGGACAACAAGGGGGCAGGCTTCAAGCCATCCACCAGAATTGTCAGGGTCTCCACCGAACCCGCATTGGGTGGACCAATCACCACCAAATGGTCCACATGTTTAGCCCCTTCCCACGTCACAGGGGGCAGGCTCCCGTCCTCGGGAAGATCCACTGTCCCATATCGTAAATAATATCGGGCCACCAGACTACCCATGGAATGGGCGACCAAATCGAATTTCACGGACGACCGCTTCACCCCGTACCGTTTGAAAATTTCTTGCCGAACTTCCACTTCCTTCTCCTTGATAAACCGGTCCAACGCTTGGGCGGATTCCACCAGATCGCGACGCCAGTCATAGGCAAATTGAAAACACGTGAAATGGCGGTTGCCATAATCCACCGCGTGGCTTTCGGCTAATTGCTGGTCGCGATAGCCACCCACGCCGAGCGTGCGTAGGATGTTGTAATAGGCATTCAATTCTATTGGAATGCCGAAGAATTTCAGCACCACCCGGTCCAAAGCCCCAGCCTGACGCACGGTATCCCGCAATTCCTTCAAGTCTTCGCCGGGTGCCATCGGCAAAGCCAATAGGGGTGCGCCCTCCACTGAAGTCGGATCCACCGCCCCCGAGCCGAACGCGCCCCAGACCACTTCCCCGGAATTTCCCTCTTCCAAGCGCGAACCCAAGATGCCGGGAATGATCACCGGATTGCGGTCCGGATCTTCCTGTTGTGCTAATTTGTTATAGAGATTGCCCAGGTCGGGCACGGTTGGAAAGACCGAACATCCGGTCAGCCACAAGAACCCCAAAACACAAAGTAGAAAAAGTCGTACCATAAGGGAATCCTCCTAAAAGAGGTTCTCCAAGCATTCGAGAAGTAAGGTCCCGCAATCATCGCACAATAGAAAGAGTATCACCAAATAAAGTCTATATATCCCTTCCTTTGTTACTCAATTTTGTTGATCCTTTGAGGTGTTTATGGTGGGATAAGATCGGGCTGAAGAAA
>QIDY01000076.1 GCA_003228495.1 Nitrospirota bacterium | reverse complement strand
GGCGCAACAAGAAAATTGGGAAGTCACGGATGATGCGGCCTTGATCGAACGAAAGGGATATCCGGTTTTCGTTGTGGAGGGAAGTTGTTTTAATATTAAGATCACCAGGCCAGATGATCTGATCTTTGGAGAGGCGATTCTGAATAGGGTCAAGCCTAATCCCTGATGGGCTCGATTAGTCTGATGGGTGGTATTTTCTTGTGAGGGGCACAAGGTTGAAGGTACTATGAGGATTGGCCAAGGATACGATATTCATCCTTTGCGCGAAGGTCGCGCGTTAATTTTAGGCGGTGTCACCATACCCCACTCACGTGGTTTAGATGGCCATTCCGATGCAGATGCCTTGTCTCATGCCGTCTGTGATGCGCTTTTAGGAGCCATGGGAGAAGGAGATCTTGGCACTCGCTATCCCGCCAGCAATCCGGCATTTAAAGACCTTTCGAGCTTGCTCATGTTGGAAAATGTGGTGCAGACTTTGGAGGAAAAGAATTATGGCCTTGTGAATCTGGATACCGTCATATGCGCCCAGGCCCCAAAACTCGCTCCCTATATAAAGCATATGCGGGAAAGCCTGGCTCGAGCGATCCAGGTAGATAGTCATCAGGTAAATATTAAAGTGAAGAGTGGAGAAGGGATTGGAATGATTGGCCGGGAAGAAGGGATCGCGGTCCTGGCTGTGTGCTTGATACAGTCTCTGAACAACTGAGAGAGTGTGGAGGCAAATCGTTGCTTCTCGGTAGGTCAGGGAAGGTGAATATATGAAAAAGGTGACGCAAATTGCTCAAGATTTACAGGCGGTTTTTGAGCGTGATCCGGCTGCCACAAGTCGGCTGGAGGTATTTCTCACCTATTCGGGGTTCCATGCTCTCTTGGCGTATCGAGTTTCCCATTGGCTATGGGACCGACACATTCCACTTTTCCCCCGGCTCATTTCTCAACTAACACGTTGGCTGACCGGGGTAGAAATACATCCAGGTGCGACCATTGGGGTCGGGTTTTTCATTGACCATGGCATGGGAGTAGTTATTGGCGAAACGACAGAAATTGGGGATTATGTGACCTTGTTTCAGGGAGTCACGTTGGGAGGAACAGGGAAAGAACGTGGCAAACGCCACCCGACGTTAGGAAGCCACGTTGTCGTGGGTGCAGGGGCTAAAGTGTTGGGTGGAATTCGCATTGGTGATAACGTGAAGGTTGGAGCCAATGCGGTGGTTTTGCGCTCAGTCCCTCCGAATTCCACTGTTGTGGGTAACCCCGGGCGAATCGTCAAATATGATGGTGAGCGTCTTCCTGAAGCCACTATGGATCACACGAATATTCCAGATCCCATTGCTGAACGCTTTGACGCGATGGAGCAAGAGTTGATTGCTCTTCGCAAGAAAGTTGAACAGACTGAACGGTAAGGTCTGTCACGACAGTTTGAGGGGAAAGTCATTATTCATATTGTCTTAGTTCGCAAGCTCTTTTACACTATAATAAGGTAGTTTACGTGATTCTCTAGTGGAAAATGAAATATAAGTTTCGTGGAAGGAGTAGTGGTCATGACACCTCGGGTTAAAGAAATTTTGCGAAATTATGATGGCAATCCTCCAGGTGTATTGATGAATCTGGCACGGTTGCTAATGAACGGAACGTTAGCAGGAACTGGACGCTTGGTCATTCTTCCAGTCGATCAAGGATTTGAACATGGACCTGCTCGGTCTTTTGCCTCAAATCCTCTTGGCTATGATCCACGGTATCATTTTCAATTAGGTATTGATGCAGGATGCAATGCGTATGCGGCTCCACTAGGTTTTTTAGAAGCTGGAGCGGCAGAATTTGCCGGCCAAATCCCCCTTATTCTCAAGCTGAATAATAATGATTCCCTCCATGAAACGAAGGATCCCAGTTCGGCGATCACGGGAAGTGTCGGTGATGCCTTACGATTGGGGTGTTGTGCTGTTGGTTACACCATTTATCCTGGGTCGGCTCATAGTCAGGAGATGTATGAAGATTTGCGGGAGATTGCTGAAGAAGCCAAGTCCTATGGGTTGGCAGTGGTAGTGTGGTCATATCCGCGTGGAGAAGGATTGAGTAAGGAAGGGGAGACGGCAATTGATATCGTGGCTTATGCCGCGCAAGTTGCGGCACAACTTGGGGCCCATATTATTAAAGTTAAAGTTCCGAGCGCCCATTTAGAACAAGCGGCTGCTAAAAAAGTCTACGAGGTTGAAAAAATTCCAATTAGTACACCAGCTGATCGCATTCGTCATGTGGTGCAAAGTACCTTTGATGGAAGGAGAATTGTGATATTTTCCGGTGGAGCAAAAGGCGAAGATCAAAAGATCTTTGATGAAGCCCGCGCCATTCGTGATGGGGGGGGATTTGGCTCGATCATAGGCAGAAATTCGTTCCAACGTCAAAAACTTCAAGCCTTAGAGTTTCTCTCAACCGTCATGAATATCTATTTAGGAGAACGTGCTTGAAAATACCCACGATTTATCCTGTAGTCTGTGGGAGGTTTTTTAAGGGCAGGGCGTGAATCACCTTTAATTCGAGTCTGACCCTTATTTATCCACGCTCATTGGCTCGTTTAGTACCACACTTGAATCAGATGCAGGCCATGGGGTGGTGCGGTGCATCCAGCCGCTCGTCGGTCTTTGGCTTGAAGGATGTCTGGGATGGTGTTGGGATTTCGTTTGAGTTGTCCCACTTCGATCAAGGTGCCGACGATGGCTCGTACCATTTGCTTGAGAAAACGATCACCCTGGATGCGGATGGACAGCAATGGGGAATCCGGGTTAAGTGATATATGGGAAATTGTACACATGGGGTTCAAGGTGTTTGAGCGGGAGCCGCGAAATGAGGTGAAGTCATGGGAGCCTCGAAAGCCTGACATGGCATGGCGCATGGCCTCGATGTCCAACGAGTGAGGAAGGTGCCAGATTCGATGCCGATCCAATGCTGGCCGAGAGGGTTGTAAGGTCATTCGATATTCATAAATTTTCCCCTTAGCACTAAAACGGGCATGGAAATTATCGGGAGCCTGTTCGCTGGAGAGCACTGTAATGTCTTTGGGGAGATAGCTATTGAGGGCGGAGGCCCATTGAGGGCTCGCAAGAGGTTTGTCGGTATGAAAATTGACGACTTGACCTAACGCATGGACCCCTGAATCGGTTCGTCCGGCTCCTACTGTTGAAATCTGCTGCTGGGTAATTTTAAAAAGGGCATCCTCAAGAACCGCCTGAATGGTTGGGTGGTTGGGTTGTCGTTGCCAGCCGGCATACGCAGTTCCATCGTATTCGATGGAGAGTTTGATGTTAGTCATGACAGTCGAGGTGGACGGAAAGTGAGAAGGAAAAAGTTACAAGTACAGAGTGAGAAAGAAAAAAATGACTTGCCGTTCCTATTTCTTCTTACTTCTCAACTTCTTGAGGGACTTGCCTTTTCTGCCTCTTTTGCTCCGCACTCCTCACTTTTTACTTCTTATCGAGAGGCGGTTTGTAAAGGTTTCATGTATGTTTGAATGCCTTCGAAGATACCGTGGGCCATGCGCTTTTGGTAAGTCGAGCTTTTTAAGAGTTTTTCTTCCGTGGGGTTGGAGATAAAGGCAATTTCCGCAAGGATTGCGGGCATGGTTGTCATGCGAAGCACAAAGAAGGGGGCTGTTTTTACTCCATGGTCTTTAATTTTGTAGAAGGGCTTCAAGTATTTCACTAAGGATTTCTTTGTGGTCCACGCAAACTCCTGAGAATCTTCGATTTTTTTGTCATGGAGTTTGTCCGCGAGAATAAATTGCCAAGCCGGGGCATTGTCCTCAAGCGGTGTGCCATTTTCTCGTGCGGCCACTTCCAGGGCACGGGGGTCGCTGGCTTCCCCGAAATGATATAGTTCCAGACCTTTGATAAATTTTTTGGGATGAGAATTGATGTGAATGGAGACAAATAGATCCGCTTTGTGTTGATTTGCAAAGGTCGCACGATCTTTTAATTCGACGAACACATCGGATTCCCGCGTCATGAAAACTTGGGCGCGAGTTTCTTTGGCAAGGAGATCTCGAAGGTATCCAGAAATTTTCAAGACAATGTCTTTTTCTCTGGTGCCTTTACGTCCCAAGGCTCCAGGGTCTTTTCCGCCATGGCCTGGGTCGATGACGATGACCATGCTTTTTTTCTTCAGCGTATCTGGTCGTATCGTTACAACCGGAGGTTTGGGAGATGTTTTCTTGGATGGTTGAGGAGCCGTGACGATTGTGAATTTCTGAGAAGAGTCAGGATAGAGATCCAAAACGATGCGTGGTGGCTTCTGGAGGCTATACCATTTATACCGTTTCCAGGATTTCGTGGGTATGGCCAGCACGAGGGATCCTTGTGCGGTTCTAGAGACATGCACATTGACCGGGAATTCCTTTCCGCTGGTTTTCGAAAGGGCCTTTTTCAGAATGCGCGTGTTAGGAAGTTCGAGTAGAAAGTCGGTATCGGTTCGTCGGTCAGAGGGGGCTGGATGGATATTTCGATCTAGATCCAGGACGAGGCGAGTATATTTTTTGTGGTGATGGGCGCGAATGTTGCGGACCATCGTGTGGGTAGAACGCTTGGCTATCAGATTGATAGGCGACCAGGATCCTTCTTGCAGAGGCAAGCGTAGCCCACCATCTCCTCCCCAAGCAGTTAGGAATGCGGTCAGAAGAAGAAAGACTAGAAAGGAATGGAAAAAGACAAATCGATTAGAAGGCATAGAGAATAAAGCCGTTTCTATCTTTTTCCCAGATGATGCCTTTCTTGTCAAGCTCAGGCGCATTGGCAATCCAAAAATTGAAGGGTAAGCTGGATCTTAGATCTCGGTTATTGTGTGGAGTGAAAGTAACATAACGTGACGCCCAAACGTCTAATTATTGACGGCTATAATGTCTTGGGAGCGATGGGGCTTCCTCCGCAGAAAGTCATCGGACAAGGGGAAATGCATCGTGACCAATTCGTGGCACGTCTGAGTCTGTATGCCCAAGCCATTCGCTGTCTCATTACGGTCGTTTTTGATGCCTGGCGACAACCAGGGAGCATGCGACAAACCATTCACCTGACTGGAGTGACGGTTATGTATTCGGCTGAAGGCGAACGAGCTGACCAAGTCATTCAACAACTTATTCGGCAGTATGGAAAAGAGACGGCCGTGGTGTCTTCCGATCTTGAAGTGACCAATGTGGCACGGGCCTTTGGAGCCTTCGTTATTCGTTCACAAGAATTCCTGACTCGATTGCAAAATGGAAGTTGGCAAAGAAAAGTAACTCGTACCTCCAGAGGAAAACCTGAAGCAAAAGATGATCAGGACGACGTGATGCCGAGGGCAAAAGACAAAAAAGGAAATCCTCGGAAATTGCCTAAAAAACTGCGGAACCGCAATCGCATTATGAAGAGATTCTAAAGAGACGTTTAGCGTTATTCGTGGTCATTTCAGAAACTTGTGAGAGGCCCGTTGCTGAGTTTTCATACTTCAATTCCGCAATTTGTTCCGCTACATATTTTACATAGGCTGACTCGTTTCGTTGTCCTCGAAAGGGGACTGGCGTGAGATACGGTGCATCTGTTTCGATGAGGAGGCGATCATCCGGAATGGTGCGAATCACGTCTCGGAGAAGCGTGGCATTGCGAAAAGTAATAATTCCTGAAAACGACAGATAAAACCCCAGATCTAAGGCTTCTTTGGCTAACCAGGGATCACCAGAAAAACAATGAAAGACACCTCCCACCGATTCGGCATGTTCCTCTCGCAGAATCGTCATGGTATCTTCCTGTGCTTCACGCGTGTGAATCACAATGGGGAGTTCAAGAGACTTTGCTAACGCCACTTGTTCGCGAAATCGTTGACGCTGGATCTCGCGTGGTGAATGGTCATAATGATAATCCAGCCCGATTTCTCCAAACGCCACAACCTTGGGTTCTTGCGCCAATTGACGCAATTCTTCATACCAATGTGGTTCGATTCGTTTCACTTCGTGGGGATGAACGCCAACGGTCGCATAGACGTTCGTACGCTTTGTCGCTAATTGCGTGGCCGATGTGCTGGTGGCCAGGTCGCAGCCAATCGTAATAAATGCGCCAATTCCTGCTTCTTCAGCGCGCTGAAAAACGGCTTCACGATCAGTATCGTACCGAGGATCATCCAAATGCACATGAGTATCAATTAACATGAATTTACCCCTTTTCCCTAAGGTCAGCATGATAGCATATCTAATGAATGTGTTGTAGATATGAGTCGATGGATCAGAATAAGTTAATCCAGCAATACTGCAAATTGTGAGTTTGTTGAATGCCTGATGACGAAGAATGGTTTCGACTGATCAATGGTTGGGCTGGCCAATTCCCTGTATTGGATTGGCTGATGTTTCAATGCTCCCAGGAGAGTAATCTCTATATTCCTGGAATCCTTGCATTAACCTATTGGGGATGGACTAAATGGGAGGGACGAAGCCAAATTTGCCGCTCCCTGTTTGGCCTTACTGATTGGTTTGAGTGATCTGATCGGTGGGCAATTAAAAAATCTGACTGCACGGCCGCGTCCCTGCCAAATTCTTTCCCATGTTCATGAGATGGTAGGTTGTGGTGGAAGTATGAGTATGCCCTCGAATCATGCGCTCAATTCCAGTACAGCAATTGCGTTTTTAGTCATGCTGTATCCTTCAATGGGATGGGTGCTCTGGCCACTCATGGCCCTTATCGGGCTTTCACGTGTGTATTTGGGCGCCCATTTTGTGACAGATGTGTTTGTGGGGTGGGCAATGGGGTTGGCATTAGGTGGAGGCGTAGCTTTCTTTTTGAAAACCAAAATATTTACTCATCGGTTACGCAAAAATTTATGAAGATTATGAGTGCTCCTATTCCATTCCAGGAAAATCAGAGTTGCTCTTTCCCGTCATTCCCAAAATTTGTAATTGGGAATCCATCTTCGTTCTGATTAACATTAAATGCCGGGTCTTGGCCCGGCAGCCGAGGCCCTTTTGTTTTGGCAAAAGGACCAAAACCATTCACACCCAGCTTGGCCCCATAAAATTGTGCTGACGTAATTTATGGAGTGGTGGACCAACTCGCTACGCTCAAACAAGGTCCACCAGAATTTTTGAGCGTCAGCCCGTTTGACCGAGCTGAAGGTGGGGAGAAGAGAATTGGGGAATGGTAGAAAAAATTTACAAAGGATTCGTAGTGTCAAATATTTTAGTCTAAAAGATTTTTCGGAAAAAAGAAGGAATCCTTGGTTAGTGGTGATGGGCGTGGGCGGGTTCTTGTGAATCTTCTTTTGTGAGGTGGTTGAGCTTGCAGTGGAGATCATCGGTTTCGGGGCATTCGGTTTCCAATTGTATGGTCAGGTGGTGAATGCCATACTGTGATGAGAGCAGGGATTGGAGGGCTGGGGATGTTGGTCTTTATCTGGGACGATTTCGGTATCGGCGAGGACGTCGCAGGTTAGCATGAAAATTCGGGGTTCCACCGACCAGATATGGCGGTCATGGGTTTTTTGATCCCAGGGATTGCTTCAAAATTTGTGACGATAGTTGAGGTGTTGAGATGCGTTAGCGTGGATTCCAAAAGAATATCCAGCGATTCCCGAATGAGCGGTCAACTACCCTTGACGTGGCTCACGGTTGGCCAAGGCTTAAAAATTTTGAGAGTATATATCTATAGATAGATATCTGTTATAATCCTCCTACACTGAAAGGAGGATGCCATGACACATTGCAAGAACTGTCACGGAGCCGAGACCGTGAAAAATGGGTGCGTCCGGCACAAGCAGCGCTATCAGTGCAAGGCGTGCGGCTATAACTTTGTGGTTGGGGATGACCGCATGAAAGCGGAGACCGCGGTGAAACGGGCCTTTGCGGTGATCTTGTATGCGCTGGGGAAATCCTCGTACGGGTTTATTGCGAAGCTCTTTGGCGTCACGCCGCCGGCCGTCCAAAAATGGCTGCAACGCGAGGCGGATTTGCTTGATGAGCCTGCAATTCCGGGAACTATCTGTGAAATGGAATTTGATGAGATGTGGCATTTCATCGGATCAAAAAAAACAAAAAGTGGATCATCAAAGCCTTGGATCGTACTTCAGAGCGAACCGTGGCCTGGGTTCTCGGCGGTCGTGATGCTGCAACCTTCCAGCGGCTCTACGAGAAAGTCAAACACTTGAAAGGGTGCATGTTCTATACGGATGACTGGGATGCTTTTGCGAAAGTGTTGCCCAAGGACCGACATATCATCGGCAAAACGCACACGGTGGCTATTGAGCGGGATAACAGTAACACGCGCCACCATCTTGGGCGTATGACCCGACGGACCAAGGTTGTGTCGAAAAAGGAAGAAATGGTCGATAACGCCATCAAGATGTGGTGTGCGTTGACCCAGCCGGAGGTCTTTCGCCGGTATCAAGATATTA